>JBFMBQ010000279.1:0-11104 GCA_040755115.1 bacterium | reverse complement strand
CCATAAGTTCGTGCGCCGCCTCGTGAATGCGTTCAAGGTCAAACTCAAAGTATTCGGGCAGATATATTTCCGCCTGTTCCAGCATTTCGTCAAAGGAGATGCCTGTGATGCGCCCGCTCTTGTATTGTTCCTGCACCCACTTGTTGATCTTCAGCACACCGGGGTCGCGCTTGCTGATGCGCGAATGTGGTTCAAGTTTCAGGTAATCGTTGACCCAGTGAGCGATGCCCGCTGTGCCGGACTTATCGGTAATCATCACGGCGGGCGGACGGTTGAGAATTGCGGCGGTATCAAAGATGTTGTAAATTTCTTCGTCCTTCTGAAGCCCGTCGGCGTGGATGCCGGCGCGGGTAACATTGAACTCCGCCCCGACAAACGGCTGGTTGTGCGGTATGGTGTGTTTTATTTCCTTGCTGTAATATTCCGCCAGTTGTGTAATCACGCGGGTGTCAATACCGTCATCGTTCCCCTTGAGAGAGATGTATTCAATAACGGCAGCCTCAAGCGGGGTGTTGCCCGTGCGCTCGCCGATGCCGAGGACTGAGGTGTTCACGGCGGAGCAGCCGTAAAGCCAGGCGGTTGTGGCGTTGACTATAACTTTATAAAAATCGTTATGCCCGTGCCATTCAAGCAGATGGGAGGGCACGCCCGCCTCGGTGCACAGTGCGTGAATGATCTTCGGGATGCTTCTCGGCAGGACGGCGTTGGGGAAAGTAACGCCGAAGCCCATCGTATCGCAGAGGCGGATTTTCACGGGAATGTGTGAATCGTAATAAAGTTCCATCAACTCTATAGCGAATGGCACGCAGAAGCCGTAGATGTCGGCGCGCGTGATGTCCTCAAAGTGGCAGCGAGGCCGGATGCCCTTTGAGAGCGTTTCTTTGATTATTCCGAGATAGGCGTCCTGCGCCTGGCGGCGGCTCTTGTTCAGTTTCATAAAGATGTGGTAATCTGAGACGGAAGTGAGTATGCCCGTCTCGCGCAGCCCCATCTGTTTCACCAGTTCCAATTCATCTTTATTTGCTCGAATCCAGCCGGTAACTTCTGGGTATTCATATCCCAGCGCGAGGCACTTTTCCACCGCCTCGCGGTCTTTTCCGTTGTAGAGAAAAAACTCCGATTGCCTGATCACGCCGCTCGGACCGCCCAACTGATGCAGCATGGTGTAGATGTCAACGATCTGTTTCACCGTGTAAGGCGGGCGCGACTGCTGCCCGTCGCGGAAGGTGGTATCGGTTATCCAGATTTCCTCGGCGGGTGAAAGGGGGACGGTGTCTTGTTCAAAGAGAATTCGTGGTATATCCGAGTAGGGAAACTGTTCGCGGAAAAGGTTCGGCTTGTCCACATCTATCAGCGGGTAATCTTTTTTTGGTTTGAAAAGAAGTTCGCCCATACTGCATCCTCTCCACATTAAATTATGCCATGTTAAATTATGCCACGAAAACACAAAAACACAAAATTGCACAAAGTTAACCTCAATATTGTAAAAAAAATAAAAGATGAAACGCAGAGAACGCAAAGAATGCTCAGAGGACGCAAGCGCAAAATGACAAAATCCAAATACCAAATGTCAAATCAATGTCAAATATCAAGGTTCAAATATAAAATATTTAACCACTAATTACACTAATTTTCACGAATTAAAATTAGTGCTAATTCGTGTAATTCGTGGTTCATATTTTTTGTCATTTGATCTTTGTCATTCATTTGACATTTGGACTTTGAAATTTGAAATTATTTCATTTTTTCCTCTGCGCACTCTGCGTTTCTTCGCGCTCTTTGCGTGAAATTTTTGCAACTTTTGGGTTAATTCGTGCAATTCGCGGATAAAAAAAGGGCTGGCGGTGAAAGCCAGCCCTTGATGTTTGCCTGATGGGCGACCAGCCGGTCGCCCCTACATAGATATTATCGTTTCAGGTTCAGGACTTCGGTGAGCATTTCGTCGGAGGTAGTGATGATTCGGCTGTTCGCCTGGAAACCTCGCTCGGTTACGATCATATTCGTGAACTCCTGAACGATGTCAACATTGGACTGCTCCAGAGATGCGCCCACGACATAGCCTGTGCCGTTGACTGTCGCTGGTGTAACGACGGGCAGTCCGCTGTTGGCGGAGACGCTGAAAACATTGTCGCCTTCCTTGTGCAGACCTTCCTGGTTCGGGAACATGGCGATACCGAACTGCGCTATGGGTTTGACGACATTGTTTGAGTAGCGTCCTTCAATGATGCCCTGCTGGTCAACGGAGAAGGTTTCAAGAATGCCCATCGCCCAGCCGTTCTGCTCAAAGACGCGGGTGGTGGAATCGGAGGCGAACTGCGTAACGCCCTCGCGGAGTATATCGTCTGGACTGCTGGAGTTATCGCCGGCGAAATCAATATCAATGCTGGTAACATCAACTGAGTGGGTTGAGACGGCGTTGGCGCCGATGGGTGAAGGGTCAAAGCGGATGGGACCGTTATTGCCGCTGAGCAACTCGGTGCGGATGATGCCGCCTTCGGTGAACTCAAGTTGTCCTGAAAGGCGGGTGGTGGAACTGGTCTCGTCTATATTGTCCATGCTGTCAAAAGAGAAGACATCCTCGTAGGGGAGTTCGGCGCGCCAGAACCAGCGATTCTGATAGCGGCGGGAGAGCGTGATGTCGTAGTTGGAGCCTACATGGGTGAAGATGAACTGTAATTCGTGCTCAGCGCCGAGTGAGTCATAGACATTGATGGAGGTGCGGTAGGTATAGGCGGAGTTGAAGCGTTCGGATATAACATAAGTAGGTTGAACGGAAGTGGACTCATCTGAAACTGTCGTCGCCATTGTGGCGAACATATTGCTAAAGTCAACACGACCCTCGCCGCTGCCGCCGACAGAATCATCGGCGATTTCCTGTGCAAAATCCGCCCACCGGCTGTTCATTACTTCTGCGGGCGGTTCCATCCGCCGTTCCTCTGTCGTATATTGTGCTGTTAACCTGACTACGCCCGTGAAGCCTGCGACGCCAAGCGCGGCAGAGGCTGTGGAAGTTGACCAGTTCAGTGAGATTCTGCCTGTTGTTGTGTCTATCGTGTAGTCGTTAGCAGCGCCTGATATTAATTGAACGACACCGGCGTTTGACGGGCGGAACTGGAAGATGATGTTAGCGCCGCTTGCGGGTGCAAGGGCTGCGCCATTGAAGACCACGGAAGAGCCTTGAATTATATACTCATTGGCTGCGCCAGTGAAATCGGCAGGAAGTGTCCCTACTCGTCTCCAAGTCGTGCCATCAACAACGAGGACTTCGGTTCCACTCACCGGATTAAGCGTCCCACCCTGTGTGTAGCCCTGCCATTCGCCTATGTCAAGAGTATTGTCAGCGCCGTTCGTTAGTGTGCTGTAAGTGAGGTCAAGGCGCGCCTGAACCAGTTGACCGAAAACCTGAGCCGAGCCGTTGATGTTGCCGTAATCAAGGTCTAACTGGGAAGACTGGTAATCAACCCAGCCGACGACCTCATCGGTCATCTCGTTGCTGAGTCCGCCGGCAACGATACCGAGCCGTGTGCCAGTGAGAGTTGGGTAAGTTGAATCTTTGAGAAGATAGCCGCGGCGGATCGCGCTGCCGGAAACTGCATTGATTTCAACCTGCACATTGTTTATGTCATTCTGTCCGCTGATTTCGTGGTTGTAAATTTCAAACCTGCCTTCCGACTCATTAAACACGACCTGCGCATTCTGCGTGCCGTAGATGTCAATCGCCTCAAGTGCATTGCCGATCGCGCTTTCAAGGTCGCCAATATCAGTGTCGTTCGTAACCTGGAAATAGAGGTATTTATCGGTTTCAATGGGGAATAAGGCAGGGTCGCTTGTGCCGGGATCGGCAACGGATACTTTGATTTCAACCCAGTCGCCCTCGCGCAAGCCGAGATGCTCCGGGCTATAACTATTGGCAGTGCTCGTTGAGCCGTCATAGAGGTCAACGAGGAGGTCGTTGCGTGTGGCGTAGCCCTCCTTGGGGTCTATGCCGTCGGCGATGAGCGAACGGGTCTCGGAATCAAGGTTGGAGCGAAGTCCGACGCGGTTGGTTGCGTGCGCTTCCATCTTTTCGCCGTAGAGGAAGGTGATGTCCTCTATGGGTCTTGTTGTGTCAACCTCAAAATGGTTGTCGTCGGTTACTTCAACGCGTGTCCAGCCCTGCACCTTCCAGCCCTGGGCGTTGACGAGGTTGCCGTCGCGGTCAAGTCCGAACGCGCCGTCTCTGGTATAGACGGTGTCGTTGGAATCGTCTGAGACGACGAACCAGCCGTTGCCGTCAACGGCGACATCGGTGAGTCTGCCGGTCATCTCAAGTTGACCCTGCGTCATGATGTTCGTAACTGCCACGGTGGTCATTCCCATACCGACCTGGAGCGGGTTGATGCCGCCGCGACCGTTGCGCGGTGCGGCTGCGCCCATATAGGTGCGGCTCAGAAGGTCAGCAAAGGTAGCGCGCCCGCGCTTGAATCCATAAGTATTTATGTTGGCAATGTTGTTGCCAATTACATCCATCCTTAACTGGTGGTTCTGAAGTCCCAGAACGCCAGTGTAAAGCGATGCATTCATTTTACCCTCCTTTTTTTGAATTGTGATTCACGGAAGACAGCGCACAGGGAATAGTGCAAGGTGCATAGTGCAAGGGGTGAGAAGGGAGATGGAAGAAGGGAGACGGGAAATGAAAAATGGGAATTGCAAAGTGCAAAATGAAAAATGTGAGTTGGGGATGGAGAAAGGGATGCCACAGTAATTCCTCCTGAATAAATTGAAGCGACAACAACACCAAGCGGACTGATGTGCTCGTGCGTCGTATTCCGTGTAAAGTTTTCCTACCGCCTCAAGCATTCAGCGGTGGAGAGGGCTTCCTCAGTGAGGTCCAGCCCTATGCCAATACAGCACTGTCAATATTCGTTATTACATTCTCCTTCATTTTCTCAACATCCATCGCGGTGATGACCTTGCGGTTCGTTACGCTCACGATGAGTGCAAGGTCGTCAAGGAGAACGAGCGATTCACGGGCGCCTTTGCCCGCCGCTTTGTCAACAGCGTTTGCGAGCCGCATAAAATCATCGGGCGTCATACTGATCTGCCGCTGCTCTACGCGCTTTGCAGCGTGCGCGGAAAAACTGACACCGTTCGTTCTTGCGCTTTGTTCTTCAAGTATGCGCTGGAACTCGGTGCGGACAGCGGTGGGTTGCGGCTGGAGCGGCTTCTGAATACCCGGCTGTGTTACCTGCTGGGGTTTCTGAAATTGCGGTCCGTAAGTTTTGGCTACCACATGAATCACCTCCTTTCACGATGCAGCGGATATTGCCGCCACATCGGTTATATCAATCAACACACCGCCGACATTCAACTGCGGCACATCGCCTGCAAGGTCAACCGAATCCACAGTGCCCTCGTGCGCGGCGCCCTCGGCGTCGTAATATGTAACTTCCTTGCCGATAAGCGCGCTCGCCTGCGTTACCTGCTGAAGAAGGAGCATCGTCTCAAATTGCTTGTTCAGATTTATCATCTGCTCAAGTGAGTTGAAGGTTGCCAATTGTGCGATAAAATCCTCGTTCTTCAGCGGCTCAAGCGGGTCCTGGTTTTTCAGTTGAGTTACAAGCAGCCGCAGGAAATCATCTTTGCCAAGCGTCTCTTTTTTCTGCGCCGCCTGGTTCAGATCGTCGGCTGAAAACTGGTTTATCAAATCCACAAGCATGGTTGTTCCTCCTTTGCTTGTTTGTCATGCAAAATAATTCACACTGCCGGTGGCTGCCGCATACCTGCTTGTAGTGCCGTAGTAAAAGTCAACTTCCGGGGTGAGCAGGTAGTTATCATACGCAGCAGTCGTGGTGTCAGCGTAAGGCAGGTATTCAGGTGCGGTTTCGCCGCCCTGCTGGTTCCACGGATTTGCGCCCTGATGCGGGGAACCGTTGCTGAGGCTCACTTCCATCTTCGCCACCTTTATCCCCTGCTGCAACAGCGCATCTCGGAGCGAACTGAGGTTGTTCTCTATGATGGCTTTCACTTCCTGGCTCTGCGCCACGAATTTCGCCACCATAACCTCGTGGTCCACTTTCACCTTCAGATGCACATCGCCGAGGCTCTCAGGACGCAGGAATACCCGTATCTCACCCGCATTGCCGTTGACGAAATTGAAGGAGATTCGCTGGATCAACTGGTTCATCACATCGCTGGCAAGTTGCGGTGAGGTGTGGGGCATCGGCGCTGCTGCGCGGCTTACCGCTTCAGACAGGGCGAAACTTTCAGCGGGCGTTCGGGGCAGAAACTGTATCTGCTCCGACAGATTGGACAAGTTTCTCGCCGCTGTGGAGGCGGTTTCAAGCCGGTCTGTCCGCGCTTTCAGTATCTCGTTCTGCCAGCGCTGCGTCTGACGACCTTCAAGGTCGTCAAACAGCAGTTTCGTCAGCCGCGAGCCGGGGTTCTCTGCGCCGAGAAGTGTCTGGACGAAAGTCTCATCCGCCGCCTCAGTGCCGCCGTTCAGCAGTTGCGCTATACGCGCCATCAACGGGCTTTTTGTTTTTCCATCAACACCCTTGAGGAAAGCCATCAATTCAAGCGCTGTGAGATGGTCGTCGGACGACATATACATCGGGTTCGCCGTTCGGACTGCAACGGCTGGTTCTGCCTTGATCTCACCTGCCCTGTTGAGAAGCGCGCGGACGAAGTCCCGCACTTCAGGGTCAAGCGCTCTGATGTTACCATTGCCCGTTTCCGCATCCGCCTGCTGCGCTATCGGCAGCACAACCACACGCGCCTTATCTTGCGTCTCTGCCGCCTTCGCATCTTCGGACAGGAGTTTGTTGTCAGTCGGCAACTGGATGATGGGTGATTCCGTTTCCTGTGCTACTGCCTCTGGCAAAGCAAGGAAAATCGCACCATCGGACGGCGTTGTCTCGGGGAGCGTAACAACCTGCGCATACTTCACACTTTCCAGACTGATCTTCAGTCTGAAAACCGCTGCGCTTTCTTCAGAGGCATCGTCAACGGTGAGAAAAATCTTATTCGTATTCTCGCCTGTTTCAGCCGCATCCGATAAACTTATTTCCTCAAGCGGGATTGCCAGCGCTTCGGTTTCGGAGAGACGGATGAGAAGTTTCAGCCCGTCATCAGTTTCCGGATTCGCCTTTGCCATTTCCACCAGTTTGGACAGAAGCGCGTAAAGTTCGCTGTCCTTGTCAATGGCGATTGCGAGGTTGATCTCAGGCATTTCACCGCTTTGCTGTGCGCCGAAGAGGGTTTTCAGAATCTGGAGTGTTTCTTCTTCATCGTTCTCGCCGCTGAGAAGCAGTGCGAGCAAGTTGAGCAGCATAGCCGCCGTCTCTTCATCAAGGGGTTCGCCGTCAGAAATTTTCTCGCGCAGTTCGCTGATTGCGGCTTGAACTTTGCGCTCGGATGGCAGTGTTTTGATGTCGTCGGCTGCATCATCAGGCTTCTGGGTCTTGTCTGCGCCCGATGTGGGTTCGCTCCGTTCAGTCTTTGCGTCTGGCGCTCTCGCATTATCGGCAGCGGCTGGTTTCGCTGTCTGATTGGTGTTCTGCACTTGCTCATCGCTGTTGGTGCGCTCAACAGCATTGGCGAACACGGCACGGAAACCTGTATCCCTGCCTGTGTCAGCCCTCTGCACACCTGTCTGATCGTTGCCGAACTTCATTCCATCAGCCACATCTGCAAAAAATATCTCCGCCATTCCCATGCATATCACCTCCTTTCTTTAAAAAGTAACTGGACATCGGTTGCGGTTGCGCCGCTCGAATCGTAGTTCGGGATTAGTAGTTCGTAGTTCGGGTAAAATATAAAAATAAAAACCCGAACCCCGAAATCCGAACTACGAGTACCGATTCCAGCCGCGCAACCGTTCAACGGTACACAAATCTTTTTGCATAGCAAAGCCATGGGCATACCAAACACAATATGATGCAGCAGAGGATGCCTTTCCAAACAGACGCATGGCTATTGCCTTCACCACCGCATAAGCATGGCTAAACGGCAACGCAAAGGCATCGCGCCGCAAACATCACCCTTTATAGTGCACAGGACTTCCTCGGTGAGGACCAGCCCGATGCTATGACAATTTGAAATATTATATTAGTTTTTTTAAGAAAGCAAGGGGGTATGCAAAAAAAAATTCCGGTATTTAATGAACTTGTTTTTTTAACTTCTGGTCAGGCGTTCGGAAACAACAAGCAAAACTCACTTTTTTACTCTCACGCGCATGGGCAGTTTAACTCCATACTTTTTCTTGCACTCTTCTGCCTCTTCTCTTATTTTTTTAACCCATTCGCTCACAGGTAAATCTTTTGTTTCCTCATACTGTTCTTCCCGTATTTTATGCAGTATTCTCATCACTTCAGGCTCTTTGTCGTTCATCATGAAAGCACCTCCTGCACTGTACAAATTTTAAGGTCTCTATATCCTTCTATTGCGTTAATGACATTAACTCCAATTTTGGTTTTTACCTTCACTATGTGCGATAAATTCCAGCTCACTAAGAAATCCATATTATTCACAGTGGCGACAGCAAGATGGACAAGATCACGAAATGCCTCTTCAGGGACTAAATTACTGTCCATATACTTTAGTGCCAACTCGCCGACTTCCTCTGTAATAATGAGTTCTTCTGGCTCAAGTTCATTGACTACTTTAAGTAAACTCCCTTTAAGTGGTTCCGGCGCACTTTTAATTTCAGTGATGACCAACTCGGAAATGTATAACTCATAATTACCACTTTGAATTTCCTCAAAAAACCTTCTTGTTTCTAACTTTTTCTCTGGCGCATCATCGGCAAACACAAAATTCCAGACCGATGTCTCAAGATAGAGTTTTAACTTCTTCATTATTATATTTTATCTGAAATCTTGTGTATTTCCAATTGCTAAGGGGATGAAAAAAACGATTTAATATTGTATATGAAACGCGATAACTTTCACTCACACATTATTTCACGAATCGTGGATATACCCGATGACCTTATCTGCCGTCGTTATCGCATTTTCAACGCAATCGTTCATTGCGATGCCGTGGTAGGCGTTGCCGGTTATGAATAAGCCGGGATGTTTTGTTCTGAGACATTCTTCAATGCGTTCAATGCGCGCCTTGTGTCCGACGACATACTGCGGTATTGCGTTGCGCCAGCGGAAGATTTTTACGAATGAAGGTTTCCCTGTTATACCCATTATCGGTCTGAGTTCTTCAACTGTCAGAGTGGTCAGTTCCTCGTCCTCCAGAAACGGGGTTCTTATATCCCGCGACCCACCAGCCATGTTGCGCATCAGCACCGAATTGCCGGCTGCGCGGTTGGGGAAAATGCTGGAACACCAAAGTGAACCTAAAAGTTGCTTTTTTTCACGATGCGGGACGAGGAAACCGAAGCCGTCCATTGCGCGGCTGACAGAGGCTCTGGAGAAGCCTGTGCACACTACCGCCATCGGTGCGTAGGGGATTCCGCCAAGTTCTTCGGCGATATTCTCATCGCAGTTTCTGAGTATCGTCCGCGCATAAAAGGCAGGCACTGCGAGGACGACGACATCTGCGGTTACAGGTGTATGTCCGTTGCCGTTTTCAAAGTTCAGTGTGAAACCGTCTGTGCCTCTCTCAATATTGTCTATTCTTGTGGAGGTGTGGACTCGTTCATCGCCGACAATATTGAGGAGTCTGATAATCAGTGTTTCAACGCCGTCACGGAAGGAAATGAGTCTGCCGGCGGGTCCGGCGGGACCTGATGATTTTTTTGAAGCGTCGGTTTCTTTTTTTGCCTTGCGCCTCAGTGCCAGCATTGCCCTGACGAGGCTGCCGTATTCCCTTTCAAGTTCGGCGATGCGCGGGAAGCAGGCGGAGAGGCTGAGCGCTTCGGGGTCGCCCGCAAAGACACCTGACACCATCGGGTCAAGGAGTTTTTCCACCGCCTCGCGCCCTATCCGCCGCCTGCCGAACGAGGCGATTGTTTCATCCGTGCCCTGCGGGCAGCGCGGCATCAGCGGCTCAAGCGCGACACGCAGCCGTCCCCACACGCTCAGCAGGGGCGAGCGGAAGAATGCGCCCGGCGACTCGGGCACTTTGTGGAGGATGCCCCCGCTGTAAATGTATCTCTTCGCCGCCGCCTCATCGCTCATATACAGTTCTTTCTCCAGTCCGATCTCCTTGCTCAAATCCAGGCACCACGGTTTGTTGTCAAGAAAGCCGTTAGGTCCGCCCTCGCAGATGAAACCGTGCATTTTTTCGGTTACGATTTTGCCCCCGACACGGCTCTCCGCCTCGTAAATTTGCAGTTCTATCTTAATATTTTTTTCTTCTGCGCTGCGGAGCAGATAATAAGCGGTGGCAAGACCGGAGATACCGGCGCCGACTATAACTATCTTTTTTTGTGTTTTACTGCTCATAGAGCGTTTATACACAATGTAGAATATAGAACAAGGAATGTAGAATATTGAAGTAAAAGAACTTCATAATTCTAAATTCGGTGTTCGTTATTCATTATCCGCTTAAAAATTCACGATATGCGGCATAAGATTGTTGACACAGCACTATTTAAATAATGCATCCATCACAAGTTGACCTAACACTCCAATAAAATCATCGGAAGCGTTCAGAGATTCAGTCCGATGAAGCACACCGCCCGCTGATCTTACTTTATCCGCTAAAAGTATGTCAATTTCGTAAAGCGTCTCAAAGTGGTCGGAGACGAAACTTACAGGCACTATCAGAAAGGATCGTGCGCCTTCGCCGATGAGGTTTAATATGAGTTCATCAACCGCAGGCGACAGCCACCTCACCCGCCCTGTCCTGCTCTGGTAGGCAATATACCATTTGTTGTTGATGCGGGCGCGCTCAAGAACGCCGCGCACTGTCAATGTTACATCCTGGGGATAGGGGTCGCCCTTGCGGACGCACCTTTCGGGGATACTGTGGGCGGAAAAAATGATTCGCACTTCATCCTGCACATCAGGTTCAAATTCACCGATTCCCTTTTTGACCCTCTGCGCGAGCGCATCAAGATACAGCGAATGCTCACACCAGCGGTTTACATAAGCGATGCGCGGATGGTAGTTGATTTTTTTCAGCACACGCTTTACCTCATTTAATGCTGAAGCCGTTGTAGTCAGGG
>JBFMBQ010000278.1:0-5346 GCA_040755115.1 bacterium | reverse complement strand
AATGCCATCACACTTAACAAAGGTGTGCCGATGGAAGCGGAGACGAAGGTGGTGCCGATAATCGCCCTCGGTTCAGGCACGAGGGTCGGCGCTGCGCAGGTTACGGGACCGAAGAAACTGGTCAACAATACGGTTGTAGTTATTCAGATTGAGACGAAGGTCGGCAAAAAAAATCTTGATATTGAAATATTTGTGCCGAGCGACAGCGAGAATCCTCTTAACTTTAATCGTGTTGAGGGCGTTGGGGTATCGGCGCTGATTGACCTGCGCCTGAGCGGTATCTGATCGTGTGGATAAGATTTAATCAAGCAAATTCTTTCAAATTTATATATTACGCCCCGTGTTCCGTGCGGGCGATGATGTCGTCCTGAATGGATTTCCCGAGATCGGTGAAATAAGCGGAGTAGCCTGAGACCTTCACAATAAGATCTCGGTAATGTTCGGGATGCTGCTGGGCATTGCGCAGGGTTTCGGTGGAGACGACATTCGGCTGAAAGTGCATTCCGCCGATGTTAAAATAAGTGCGCAGCATATCAACGAAGGCGGCGAGACCGTTTTCGGAGCGAAGGACTGAGGGATGAAATCTCAGGTTCAGGGCTACTCCTGATGAGACCAGATCAGCGGGGAGCGCAGCCGCAGCCCGCAGCACAGGCAGAGGCCCATCGTGCGCATCACGCTGGTTGGTGGGCGAAATCCCATTGGAAATCGGCTCGCCAGCGAGGCGACCGTCTGGCGTCGCAGGCAGAAAAAAGCCATCAAGCACATGGTTGCCGTAGGAATAGAAACACAGCCTGAAACCGCCGCCGCGCTCATTGGAATGTTTCGCAATTTCCTCCCACATCCATTTAATGAGTTCAACCGCCAGTTCAGTCGGCTCCGATGAATCGCTGCCGAATTTTGGGACATCGTGTATCAGCCGCAGTCTTAATTTTTCTTTTCCGCGGAAATTATCAAGGCAAGCATTCACAAGTTCGGGGAGCGTAAGCCATTTTTCCTCATAGACGGCTGTGCGGATTGCGAGGAGTGAATCCACAGCCGTAGCAAGCCCGCGCGTGTCAATTGATGTGAAATCGTATCGAGCACCGCCGTGGGTAATATCGCGCGCGTTCTCAATGCAGTCATCCATCAGCGCCGAGACATAAGGAGCGGGGAGAAAATTGCGGTAAGCGCGGTCTTTTGACGCAACGGCGCGGATGAGTATCCATAGATGGAAAACGAGTTGCTTCTGGAATGCGCGGATGAAATCTTCCCAGTTGTGCAGGGTTTCGGGTTTGCCGGTTCTGATGCCCGTGCGCTGCCCGGGGGCTGCTGGCGGCACCCTGCCGCTCGCAAGCGTCATCATGAGCACCGCCGGCAGCGTTATCTCGTGTCCGCCGGGGCATCCGTGCGTGTCGCTGCTGCCGGATGTCTCTACGCAGCCCACAATACAGTAGTCGCGCGCATCGTTGGGTGTCATTCCGTCAGATGTAAGTGCGGGCACAATCACATCATCGTTGTAAAAGGCGATGCCGGATGATCGTCTGAACACTGCCACTGCGCGCTCAAAAAATCGCCGCGGCGTTTCCGCCTGGATGCGGACGGACAATTGATTAGCCGACCCGCCCATGCCCTCGTAGGCATCAAGCATAAGATACGATAATTCATTTACGGCGTCTTTTCCGTCAGGGGTTATACCGCCGATTGTTATGCAGTGCTGGCTGTTGCTGAGTGTGGCATTCGTCTCCGAGCCAACCTCCGGGATGGGTTCAACATTCGCCGTCAGTTTCAGATTCAGTTCCTGAAGCAACTCAACCGCCTTTTCGGGTGAAATGCGCCCTGTTTTTATGTCATCGTCATAAAAAGGAAACAGGAACTGATCGCACCTGCCCGGGGCGAAAACCTCGTGCGTGCCGTATTGGATTTCGCCAACGAGATGTGCGAACCATAATGACTGGACAGCCTCATGGAAGGTTCGCGGTCTATTGCGCGGCACATGGAGACAATGGCGTGCGATCATTTTCAGCCGCGCCTGCTCCTGATGGTCGGATGTCTGCTGTGCCATCTTTTCCGCCAGCGTGGCGAATCGCTCTGCGTAAGTTATGGCTGACTCAAGACTGATGATGCATGCCCGAAGGAACGCATCGCCTCTGCGGTCTTCAGGACATTCTATGTGCAGCCGCTCGCGCCGCTTTTTAATCCTGCCTACAATTTCGTCCATTCCGAACATTACAACCTTCTCAACGCCGAGGCAGAGATGTCCCTGCACATCAAAACAATAAGTGGCAGGCGTGGGATTGTTGCCGGCAAATTCATGACGCAGCCGCAGCAATGTTCTGATCTTTGAGGGAGTCAATGTGCGTGAAAAGTTTGAACCTGCAATTTTCTTGAGAATGTCTCGTCCGAGGAACCGCCCGATGCGTCGTGCACGGTAGAGATCACGAGCAAGTGAGGACACGGAAAGCGATGATGAAGATATGATTCCATCACGCAGCCAGCCTTTTATCTTGCGGTCGCGGAGGGAACGCCCGTCCCAGTATGGCAGGATTTCGTTCAGGAATAATTTCTTTTCTTCGGATGTGATCTTGAAGGGGCGTTTCTTGCGGTGAAGCGAATCAATCTCCATCTGAAGCGATCGCAGGAAATCACCGCGTTCAACGGAGAGCGGACCAGCGAGGAATTTTTCTGTCTTGGAGCCTACAATCCACTCATCGGGGCAGATTTGGATTTTTTGTTGTTCAAGGGTCCGTTTCAGGGCGCAGGCGTTCCGCAGGTGAGGATCAAGTGATTCCGTTTCACGATAAGAGCGTGTGAAGTGAAGTGCGCGCGCCATGCAGATTTCATAAGGCGTAGTCAGGAGCCGTTCTTTCATCCGTGCGATGCGCGGTGACATAGAGGACATATTTGTGTCAGACATAATGTTGCAGAATTTTTACCGCAGAGAAAACAGAGATCGCAGAGTATGGGCGACCTGCCGGCCGCCCCCTACGGCAGTCTCAAATTTTACCATCCGCTTGTTGCGCCGCCGCCGCCGCTCATACCGCCGCCGAAGCCGCCGAAGCCGCCGCCAAATCCACCGCCGCCGCCTGTCCAAACACCTCCACTTGAGCCGCCTCGGGTTAAAAAACCGCTCAGAAGAAGCGCGAAAAGAAGCGATGGATTTGTAAGGAACAGAACGAGCAGAACAAGCAAAACGATAATACCGATGATGGTGTTAATGAACGGGGGGACAGAGATGCCGCGTGTCTTAATTGTCTGGTATTGGTATCCTTCAACAAGGTCGGACAGGGTGAGATTGTATTCCGTGAGGATTTCAGCCGCGATCGCTTCCACACCGGCTGTGATGCCTTCGTCAAAATCGCCTTTGCGGAAATGGGGGCGAACGATGTTGTCAAGGATATAGCCGGCTTTGGCATCGGGGAGAACGCCTTCAAGACCGTAGCCGACTTCTATGCGGAATTTTCTCTGTTCAGTTATGATAAGGAGAAGCACGCCGTTGTCTGTGCCCTTCTGCCCTATTCCCCATTCTTTGAAAAGATCAGCGGCGTAAGTTTCTATGTCTTCGTCCCCTATGTCCTTCATCACTGCCACTGCGACCTGCGCTGATGTTTTCTTGTCCAGTGCGGTGAGCAGTTGTTCAAGCCGCTGATCTGCTGCCGCCGAAATTATTCCTGCATAATCGTTCACATATCCATTGTATGCGGGATACTGCCCATACGCTGATGAGGCGAGGCACAAGATGCATGAGATAAAAAAAACAATATTCCACAAAACTGCCTTAAAATTCATTTATCTTGCCCTTGCAATTGCTTGAGATTGTCAACATATCTTGTTACATCGGTGATTTCCTGAAGGTAACCTTTGAACAATATTTCAGCCTCATTCGGTTTAACCTTGAGTGCTTCGGTCTTCAGACAGAACAGGCGTTTGACATTGGGGAAGTGGACGCCGCAGATTTCGCTTAGGGAATCAAGCATAGCGGGGACATCGTCCGGGACGGGCTTGTTATTGAGGCGCAGAAGGTTGCGAAAGACGACAAGGAAATTCGGGAGTGTCGTTTCCAGGAACGACTGGAGGTGTGCTTTTCCCGTTGCTATTTCAAAATAAGCCTGGATGAGGCGCAACTTTTTGCCGCGCAGGTTTTCCTCAACTTCAAGACGGAGATTTTCAAACGAGACTTCTATGTCCCTGAGCAGATTGTCGCCGTATATATGAATATGTTTTTCCTTCCATTCAAGAAACTCCATAGGGAATACATCTCCCGAGCGATGGATGTATTCCTCATCAATAACGACAGGGAAGGTTTTGAATTTAGGCAGATTATTTTTGAATGGCTCGCGCAGGTCTTTTAAAATGTGAATTTCAATATGATCAAAAATGAGAAGGATGTTGATGTTGGATTTTTTTGGGATGAAATCCTTGCCGACCACGCTGCCGAAGAGGGCGGCGCATTTCAGAGAATTGTTGTTTTTTTCAGCCAGTGCGACGACTTCCTGCACAAGGCTGCGAAGAGGGGCAATGAGTGGAGGTCTGATACTGCCTTCGTTGAGTAGATAAAACAAGATGTTTCACCTCCCTGAAGATTGGTTCCAGCGCAAAAAGTTAATGATGAAAAGCAAATGGTTTTTTAGACACTGATTTCGCTGATTACACTGATTTACGCTGACGACGGGAGATGGGAGATGTAAGATGGGAGACGATTAAAAATCATCTCACTTCTACCGTCTTCCTTCTACCATTTACCGCTTCGGTGTTTTCAGCGTCAAAAAATCATCACATCTTTCACACCACGGACTTTTTGCACCAGAGTCAAGATTTGTTTTGGCGAATAATTCCATTAATAGATTATCACGATTATTGAGGCAGAATACAAAATAATTTTTATTCTGAATTATTTATAATTTATGTATAATCAGAATCTGAAAGGCGGAAGATATTTCATGTGAAGTGCACAAAAGGAATAAAGACGAGCGAAGAGAAAAAATGGAATTAAATTTCGCAAGAAAATATCTGGTTTTTACTGTCTTAATTATTACTGTGATGTTATTGTTTTTTAATATTGAGCGGAGGCGGGCAACAACGATAGAGACGGCACGCTGTCCGCAGGGAATGGTGTATGTTCCCAGCGGTTATTTCATAATGGGAACGGATAAGAAAATGGTTGAATATCTCACGAAACTGTGCAATCGCGCGATTGACAACTGTCTGATGGAGTGGTTTTCCAATGAGATGCCGCGAAGGAATGAGTATGTGAAAGGTTTTTGTATTGAACAATACGAATCGCCGAATTTAAAAGGGACAAAGCCGTTAAACGGGATTTCCTGGATAGAGGCGGGAAAGTGGTGCGAGTCACGGGGGCGGCGGCTTTGC
>JBFMBQ010000277.1:0-3287 GCA_040755115.1 bacterium | reverse complement strand
TCAATCCATTCTGGTATGACGAGTTAAAAAAGACACTGAAAGGACTTGAACCCCTTGCACTGCAATACATAGCAGGAACGCCGGTAAAATCGCAACGGTGGTCTGTTAAAATCTTCCTTGAACTCATTTCAGGATATAAAGAGTTGCAGGAACTCTTCCCCGGATTTGAAATCATACCAAATATAAGCATGGATGAAGAAACGACGCTTGTGATGAAACTTAAACCAAGCGAGCCTGTTATTCGCCATGTCTGGATAAAGGTGCGCTCTAAAACACTCCCTGCCCTTCTGCTTGAACAGGTGAAATACGCTGTTGCGGCTGAATCCGATCTGCTGGTGGGTATGCCTGTTGAGTATGTAAAAGAGGCAAGCAAAGATATAGTGGAAGATGCGCCGCGCCGTTTCGCAGAATCGCCGCTTGCTCAGGCGCTCGGACTCAACTTTGAGGTTAATTTCCGTGCAGCACGGGAATCAGTGCTTCAGATAGTCGTGGAATCCAGCCGGTTCAGGGGGTTCGTAAAAGGCAAGGTGAGCATCGGGAAGGAAGACCGTAATCCCGATATTGAATTTCATTTAGGCGCCTTTCTGGGCGGACGCACCGAAGTCTTCACTGAGTTCAATTTCTTTCCGGGACCGATTGATTTGCAGGCGAATCTCGGCGTCGGCAGACGCTTCAGCCCGGTCGTGTATGCCGCCGTCGGCAAGAATGTTACTGACGGCATCAATAGAGTATGGATGAATTATTATTTGAGCGAAGATGTGGTGGTCTCGTGGGAAAAGGGGATCGTTGAAACCGAAGAAGAAGATATTGAGGGCAGCGTGTTGTTTCAGGTGCACGATTTCTTCAGTGTTGAACTAACGACCGATTTCCATAAAGACATCTGGTTTCGCTTCAATGTGCATTTATAGACATTAAAATATATTTTTGGATTTACGCGGATAATATAAGGAGTGCTAGCCACTCTGTAACTTCAATACAAAAACCTATCACATCACCATTCACGCCTCCGATCTTCTTATGCGACAACAGAACAATCAATGCGGTAACTGCTAATGCTACACTGATAAGAATCAGCAATTCCACCAGAGAAACAAAATAATATGATGGGAGCAAGAAAAAGACGGCTGCCGCGATCAATGCCTTTGCACTTACATTTTTCACGAAAACAGCACCCAAGCCTTCACCAGCCGCACGCCTGGACATGACGCATACAGCAGGCGCCATAAAACGAGCAAGTGCGGGCACAAAAAGAAGTGCTCCAAAGAGTTGACAATCAGCGATATTGGATAGAAAACTTATTTTTCCCGCAAGCAGAATAACACCGCCTGCGATCCCGAATGCGCCCACACTGCTGTCCTTCATTATCCGCAGCCGCTCTGACGGCGTGCCGCCGCCGAAAAAACCGTCAAGGGTGTCAACCAGCCCGTCAAAATGAAGCCCCCGTGTCAGAATCAGCCACGCAGCAACGGTCAGAACCGACGCCGCAGCATCTCCTGTCAGATGCCTGCTGCCTGCACATACTCCATACAAAAGCAATCCAATTAAGAATCCTGCAATCGGGTAAAACGCTGCCGAACTTGCGAGTTCCCTGTCGGATACTTTCCTGGTATTAACAGGGATGATAGTGAGAAACGCAATGGCATTCAGAAAAGACAAAAAAAGTGATTTAAACAATGTAGCAGTTTTAATTTTTTTCATTTTTTCCAAGATTAAAATTAAACGCTTCAGCGAACGATACGAAGAATTTTATGCCTTGATTTCGTGAACTCAAAGAATGACAAATTTATCCTGCCTTTCCTGTTAATCCTGTCGGTCATTTCTTTTCAACGCCTGCCTCGCCGAAGGTTGCCATCTCGTTGAACATTCTGACCGCCGCTTCAAGAATGTGCAGCGCCACGGCGCCGCCGCTGCCCTCGCCGAGGCGCATTTCAAGGTCAAGCAGCGGGCGAAGATTTAAGAAATCAAGTATGCGCCCATGCCCTTTTTCTGCGGAGCGGTGCGCAGGAAAAATGTAATTCAGAACTCCCGGACACATCCGCCATGCCGACAGAAGGGCTGCGGTTGAGATGAAACCATCAACAACAACAACCATTCGGTGCATGCATGCGCCGAGAATAACACCGCAAAGTCCGGCGATTTCATATCCGCCGACCTTTGCAAGGACATCAACAGCATCGGATGGATCGGGATCATTGATTCTCAATCCTTTTGTTACCACTGCCGCCTTCACGGCAACACCATCGTCGTTAAGTCCTGTCCCGCATCCCGCAAGTTCCTCAGGGGAAATCCCAGTGATAGCGGCAGCGACAGCGGCGCTCGCCGTTGTGTTGCCGATGCCCATATCGCCGGTAAGGATCGTCCGTGCGCCTTCTTCCTTGATTTTGTCCGCCAATTCAATGCCTGTAGAAATCGCCTTTCCCGCCTCTTCCCCGCTCATGGCTGCGCCTCTTATAAAATTTCTTGTGCCGTAGTTTATTTTTTTGATAAGCAATCCCTTTGCAGGCTGAAGGTCAACGGCAACTCCCATATCAACAACGGATACCTCAGCGCCCGCATGCCGTGCAAGAACGCAGATCGCAGCGCCGCCGCCGGTAAAATTCTCTACCATCTTCGCCGTTACCGCCTGTGGATAAAGACTTACACCCTCCTCCACCACGCCATGGTCGCCTGCCATAAGGACAACAAATTTTTTCTCAAGGGAAGGCTTCATCGTTTGCTGAATGGCAACGATGCGCGCTGCACATTCTTCCAGCCTGCCGAGCGAGCCTACAGGTTTCACAAGATTATCAATGTAATCCTGCGCTTTCTGACGCCATTCATCTGATACTGGCTCTATACGCTTGACCGTTTCCCATATAGTTTTTTCCACTACAACGCCTCCTTGTTTTTTTTGCGTCCTTTGCGCACTTTGCGTGAACTAAGTGCAGTAATTTGTGGCAGACACATGGGTCTGTCCCTACAGTGATAAAAAATCTTTCACTGTTTTCATACTTTGCTCAAAATCCTTCTCGCTGAAGACCTCAATCGTTAAAAGCCCCTGAAAATCTTTTCTCATAAGGAATTGAAGGAGTTCCCTGATACCCTGCGGCATCGGGTCAGGGATTGCCAGATGATCGTTTGTTCCATCGTGCCAGTGAAGATGAAAAACGCGGATACGCTCCCAATATTTCCTCAACAACTCCATTACATCGTTCCGATACGCCAGTTGATGTCCGATGTCAACACATAAAGAAACACCTGTGGCATTAAAAATCGTATCAAGATAATTTAGAGGATAGTCCAGATTC
>JBFMBQ010000276.1:0-2368 GCA_040755115.1 bacterium | reverse complement strand
CGTAATCGCTGACCATATCGCCGCTGGTGATGGTGTACTTCCAGGTTTTATCGCTGCGCAGCGGGAAAAATTCATTGGCGCAGAAGCCGGTGCCCTGGGTGGTGGAGATGTCTTCAAGGGGAACCGCACCGGTGGAATCACTGCCCGCGGGCGCCGCCGCGCTATCAACATCCGCCGCGGCGGAGCCGGAGCCGCAGGCAGCCAGCAGCAGAATAGACAGAATAGAAATGCCAAGCATGGGAAGAAGATGTTTTTTCATCATAACCTCTTGTATGTGATTATTGATTGATTATAGAGGAATTGGACGGCAAAATGCAATGCATGAGGTATTAAGGATTTATTAACTTCCTGCAAATTGACGTGAGAAAATTATATATAATTGTTGAGGTGGAAAAACCGGTTCAGGAGGGATGATCTTGGGTGCCAAACAATGGCAGATTATTGGGTCTTTGATCCTTTGGACAATCAGCGGGCTGATCGCTTACCGCATCAGGAAGAAAAAGACGCCTGAGGGAGAAGATATAAAATTATTCCCGTTATTATTGACAACTGTGGGCCTTTATTTATCAATTGCAGCGGTTGTGATGATCTTATCGATATTGGGTTTAGTTGTATTGAAATAGTTATTTTTTCAGAGAATATTTTCCAGAGGAATGCTTAAGCTATTCCTTGACCGGCAGCATTGAAGATAGAGCGGATATACTTGGTCAGTTCCTGCGTTTTCCCTTGTATTTTTCTATAAATCAGTTGAAATCTCTGCCGGGGAATACTATAGATTGTTCGTTTGACAGCAATTGTCATATACGCGTGGTTATTAATGATAACTACCCCCCGTATTATTAAATTGAACAAATGAAGGCAACGCAAGCTATCACTTTTCCCCTTTTTTGCGCATTTAATGGAATAATAAGAAAAAATAAGAATAACTATGCAAATACATTAATTAAGATTCCATATATTGACAATATTATGCAATAATAGTAATATATATGCAATATTATGCACGAGAGATACATATGCTAAAAGAAGAGCGTTATCAAAAGATTATTGATTTTGTGAATAAAAAAAGCGCCGTTACGGTGGAAGAATTATGCGAAAAATTTCACATATCTCAATCCACAGTGAGCCGCGACTTGCAGATATTAAACAAGACTGGGAAACTGATCAAAACGCATGGGGGAGCGGTTTCGCACTCAACCGGTTTAGCAACAGAACCTCCTTTTATCTACCGCAAAACGCA
The DNA here is from genome assembly GCA_040755115.1 of bacterium. Classification (GTDB taxonomy): domain Bacteria; phylum UBP15; class UBA6099; order UBA6099; family JBFMBQ01; genus JBFMBQ01. The sequence goes on along the minus strand of JBFMBQ010000276.1, from coordinate 1,128 downwards.
ATTCACTGACGAAAAGCAGCGCATTGCGAAAAAGGCGCTAGAATATATTCGTCATGGCGAAACCATTATTTTGGATTCCGGCACCACCACTCTCTGGATGGCAGAATTGATGGGTGAAATCGAAGACCTGGATATCTGGACGAATGACTTTTATATTGCGCTTGAATTGCTGAATCATGAAAGAATCAACATCACCATGCTGGGAGGAAATCTAAGGAGAAAATATTTCAACACTATGGGGGTGTTGACCAGGCAGTTGATGGAAAACATCCATGTTGACCGTTCGTTTCTTGGCGTGGATGCGATCAACGTGGAAGGCGGATTGATGGTGTACAGCCCGGAAGAAGCGGAGTTAAAACGCCTGATGATTGAGAAATCCGATGAAACGATTGTGGTGTGTGACCACAGTAAATTTGAAAAAATGGCATTGATGAGCATCTGCCCAATTGATAAAGTCCAAAAGATCATAACCGGAAGGGAAACAGATCGTAAAACCATTGAGATGATCCGCAAAATGAACATTGCAATTGATGTTGTCTAGAAAAAGAAACCGAAAGAGTGAATCAACCATTATTTCATATACGCGCAGTACACAAACAAGAAAAAGGAAATGGAGGAATGATGGAAAAGCATGACGGGATTGTGAAAAAAGCAACCCAGGTTAAAGTGCAGATGGACGAAAAGGAAATCGTGCGTCTTTACTTTACAACCGAAAAGATCACTTTTGGCACGTCACTGTTAAAACCCGGGGATATTGGCGGCTTGGATCCGGGTCATGCCGAGGCAGATGAGGTCTTCTATTGCGCGAAAGGGCATGTTCTTTGTTATTTTCCTGAAAATGGCACGTATTACGAACTTTTTGAAGGAGACGCGCTCCTGATCCCCCCGGCAACCGGGCATAAACTATTCAACATTGGCGACGAGGATGCCCTGGTCACCTGGAGCTGCGCGCCGCACCCCTAAGCTGGAGAAACAAGATGCGTGAGTTAATCATTGGCCTGGATCTCGGCACAACAGCCCTGAAGATCGCTTTATTTGATAAAGGTGGAAAAATTGTCGCTGTCAGTACGCAGGAATATCCTTTGCTGACGCCGCAAACTGACCATGTAGAAGTTGCGCCGCAAACTT
>JBFMBQ010000275.1:0-4780 GCA_040755115.1 bacterium | reverse complement strand
GCGCCCTTTGCGCCCTTCGCGTTCTTTGCGTGAAACAATTATCTACTTTTCCTTGCTTACCATCCGAAATATCTCATAAAACGCTACACCAACCCCCACCATCATACATATCCCTAACAATATCCCCCCAGTCTTGAATACCTTCTCAAGATAACTGCCAATAAAATAACCCACCCCTACCCCAGCCACAAATATCCACGGTATCCCTGTATAAATACCTACCTTCCGATACCGCTCCCACTTCTCTTTATCATTTTTTTCGTTATTTCCGTTCATTTTGATACTCTTTTTACTGTTTCATATTTATATATTAAACCTTCTGCGTTTTCAACAAACGATATTAAATTCGTGTAAATTCGTGTAATTTGTGGATAAATATCTTCCCCTCGCTCTATCCCTCTATCTTGATTATCTGCTCATAAATCATTTAACATTAATCCAAATGAAAAAAATCACCCCCCACACAATCCTCATAACCGGCGTCAGCGGCTACTGGGGACAATCCTTGCTGCGCTATCTATCAGAAATAAACTTCAGCGGCAGGGTCATCGGCATTGATATAAAAAAACCTCAGAAAAAATATCCCTTTCTTGATTTCCATAAAATGGACATCCGCGATGAACGGCTATGCACAATCATGACCGAAAACAAAATCAACACTGTCGTTCATCTCGCTTTCGCACTCAATATATTCTCTCCCGACAGCAAAATCCGCGATGTGAACATCAACGGCACAAAAAACCTGCTTGATTGCTCCGTCAGGTCAAACATAAAAAAATTCATACTCGCCAGCAGCACCACCGTTTACGGCGCATTCCCCGACAACCCACTATTGTTGACAGAAAACGCCCACCTCCGCCGCAACAAGGATTTCTTCTACACAAGAGATAAAATTGATATTGAAAATATGGTAAAAGCATACCAGCACAAACATGCAAAAGTAAAATTCGTAATCATCCGCCCGGCGGTAATTACCGGCCGCTCAATGGGAAACATTCTCACCTTCTTCATCCGCCTGCTGCGATTTATACCTGCGCCGTCAGGCTGTGACGCACCCGTGCAGTTCATCCACGAACATGACCTCGCCCGTGCAACTTATGTTCTTATCGCAAACCCATGCGAAGGGATTTACAATGTCGCAGGCGAAGGCGGCGTGAAATTCTCGGATATTATACGAATGTGCGGCAGACGAACTCTGCCGATACCAAGGCGGATTATGAAAAAAACCGCCGCGCACTTGCAGAAAATCGGTCTTGCCGCACCCTTCGCGGGCGTCGTTGATTTCATTTCTTATCCATGGGTCGTGAGTTCCGCAAAACTGACAGAGGAATTCAATTTTCACTTCAAATACACATCAACCGAAGCCTTTGAGGAATTTGCACGAAGTCTCAGAAATTTGTAGGGGCGCAATTTATTGCGCCCTCTCAAATTTTCCCCTTATCTACTACCTGCTATCTACTCCTGATTTTGCATGAATCATGCAAAATCAGGTTCTACTGGATTGAAAACATTATCTTTGACAGAAACGCCGGGGGAACGAAAAGGATAACATAAAGGACAGATGTGAAAAGATACGAGAAGAAAATGGCAAGTATTGATGAGATCCAGTCAACAGCGTAAACCTCATGAATCCCGATTATGAGCACAATGACGGCATAAGTGTGGGCGATATAGCCGACACCCGGTATGAGAATGAAAAGCGATATAAAGAGCGTAAATGCTAAAACCTTGAATGCGCCTTCAAAGTTGCCGATGCCGCCGAAAAAAACGCCGATGCTGTTTAACAGCACTGCCTGTGTGTAGAGAATAAGGAGCAGGAAAAACGGCGCAGCGGCAAAGAAAATGGCGGCGAAAGTGATGCTGACGGTATTAACGGCGATCTCCGGGATTAAAAAATACCCCTGCCTGTAGGAAATAATGAAATAAACAACACAGCGGAAATAATACATTATCAGCGCAAAATAGACCGCCCTGCTGACGCCCTCGGTAACTGGCATGCGCCTGAAAAAGGCGAAGGGACTGATCAGAACTGATCTGCAAGTCTCGGCAAATTCCGCAAATGTGCCCACAGATTCTCCATTGTTCTAATAAAGATTCCAGTGCAAAATGTCTTTTAAACTGCTTGAACGGTTTAAACTGTTTGAACTTTTTCTATAAACTTATGTTTCTTTCAGCTTTACACTTTGCACCTTGCACTTTTTGCACCAGAGTCAATAAAGCATTTATGAAAGTTTATGAGAAACTCATTGCAATTGCAATAATTTGTGTATTTCGTTCCTATTCTTATTGATAGCATCTCTTCTTAATTGAGTTGATTGTATTGAGTTGCTTGGCGGTCGGATTTGGATTTATGGTCAGCGCCTTATGGAAATAATTCAGTGACGATTCACAGTCCTCCAAGTAATAATACATAATGGCAATATTGATGAGTATTTGAAACTTATCGGGTGTGTCGGGCGCAAGTTGCAGATAGCGTTGTAGCATCTGGGTCGCTTCAATTGAATCCTTTTTTTTGTAGGCGTAAAAAACTCCGATGTCGCGATACACATCAGGATATTCGGGGTCAAGTTCAATGGATTTTTTGTAATTTTTCTCCGCCTCTTCAAGTTTATTGGCTTTTTCGTAGCATATCCCAAGTATGTTGAACATCGGGGCGGTCTGCATGCCGAGACGCGCGGCTCTTTCAAGCGGCGTAATTGCTTTTTCGCAATTGTCCATCTGCCAGTAGGTCTGACCAAGATTGAGTTGAACAACCGCCATATCTGGTGCGAGTTGTGCGGCGTTTTCTATCATCTTCAGTGCCTCATCCTGATCTCCCATCCTTCCGTAGATGAAGGAGAGATTGGTGTAAATGGCGACCGTGTCAACGCTGATTTCAACATGTTCAGGAGGGACAGCGAGCGCCTTCTTGTATTCTTCGGCTGCGGTGTTGAGGTCGCCTAACATGAGGTGGATGCCGGCGGCGGTTGCGTGGAGGAAACGGGAGCGCGGGTTGAAACGGAGAATGTCTTCAATGATGGTGAGCGCTTTCTCTGATTTTTTCTCCTGAAGCAGTCTTTCGGCGCGGCGGAGGTAATATTTACTCACGACGCTGCGGGTTACATAGTCATAATTCTGCCCTTTCAGAGAAACTCCGTCTGTCTGGTATGATTCAAGCGGATTTTCTGCGAGAATTTCATCCTGCGGCGGATTAAGGCGGTAAACGAGACCGTCGGTCAGGAGTTTGAACTGCGGGTTGTTTATGAAAGGGCGCTGTATTGTGTAATAGATGGGTATGGAATTGAGTTGTGTTGTCAGTATGTGAGTCTCAATGGTGGAGAGGGCTTTGACATCCTGGTATGGCACATCCATTTTTCGCGTGAAATAGACATCCGAGGCGCGTGTGCCGTGATGACCGTAGACCTGGACATCCCTGCGCTGCCCTTCTGTTACGCTCAGGGCAGCGATGGGAAATGATTCAACTTCAATCGGCGAAAAAAGAACGCCATCGCGCTCAATAGTATTCAGTATATTCATTCCATACTGGTATGCGATGAGGTCTCCGCTTTTATCCACAATTTTGCAGTTGGCGGCGGTCGTATTGACAATCAGCGCTGCAAGAGCCGCGTAAACAATCATCAGCAGCAAAGGCGTTTTTTTCAACATGTTATCAGCCTGCTGGAAACCGCAGGCAACGAGCAGGGCAATGAAGAAGAATGACGGAATGTAAAAGACCGACACAACATACACGGCGCGTTCGCTGTAGAGATAATTCAGGAAACCGATGAAGACGATGATGTTGAGAAGGAATGCGGCTGAAATCAGAACAGCGGCATCTTTGTTTTTTTTAGCGAGAAAAACTAACCCTGCGATCAGAAAGATAACAAAAAAAGAGGCAAAGGTCAGCAGCATTGCCAGCGGAAATTTTGAGAGGAAAGAGAAGTGCTGCATTGAAAATTGTTGGATGTAATCGGCGAGGAAGCGGAGTTTATCGGAGAGAAGGACGGGTGTTGTGCCGCGCAGAGTCTGGACGCCGCTCAGATGAGTGATGAAGCCCTCCCATTTCTCGGGGCTTCCCCAGTATATCGGCGGCGCTGCCGCAGAGCGGAGAGGTAAATAAAGCATGATTGAGAAGAAAAGGTAAAAGACCAAAAACACAGATGGAATAACAACGAGAATTTTCTTAATCGGCAGCCGTAGGAATACATAAATAAAATAAAGCGGGAGAATTAATGCGATTGAGTAGTGAATTATTATGCCTGCCGTGAGAACAGCGGTATTCAGCAGAACTGTTGAGATGTTACGATTTTTAAGAAAATTAAGAAAGAGGCAGAGCGAAAAGGCGATAAAGAACAGATTCAGCGCATAAACTTCCGCCTCAATTGACTGAGACCAGAAGGTTCTGGAAATTCCGAACAGCAAGGTCCCCATAAATGCGGGAAGTTTTCCGCAGCCGAGTTGAAGCGCAAGGAAATAAAAAACAAGAAGAGCGAGCGAGGCAAAGAATGCGCTGGAGGCATTAATAGAAAAAGAAATTTCCCCCGGGATTAAGAAAGTGAAGAGTTTACCAGCAAGTGAAAAAAGAGGATAGCCCGGCGGGTGAGTAACGCCGAGAATATGCGCGGAGGCGATGAATTCGGGATTGTCGTCAAACAGGAATTTCGGTGCTGTTGTGGAAAGATATAAAGCAAATAAAAACAAAAATATTGCTGTCGGTGTTAAGGGAAAAAGCCAGCGTTTCAGGTTTAGATTAATGTTGATTGTTTTCTGCACCGCACACTACGCTCACGCACACCTTGAC
>JBFMBQ010000274.1:0-5030 GCA_040755115.1 bacterium | reverse complement strand
CCGTATATCTCCGAGGTTGACGCAAAAATCACATCTTTCCAGTATTTGTATGCTGCGGCGAATACGATTTCAGTGCCGCGCACATTTATCAATATCCCTTGCAGCGGGTCGTCGCATATATATTTCACCCCCACCGCTGCCGCAAGATGAAATACATTCTTACAGTCCCGAATCAGATTGTCCATCAATTGTTCATTCAGTATAGAGTCGTTTATCAGCCGTAACCGCGGGTTGGAGAGATTATGCTCAACATTCCTGATTTTGCCCGTTGACAGGTTGTCTATAACGGTAACAGACTCCCCCCTCGCCAGCAGGGCATCAACCAGATGCGAGCCGATAACGCCGCACCCCCCCGTAACAAGCACATAACTCATCCCTCCACGAGCCTCCAATCATAAGGTATGTCGTTATCATAAGGGTGAATTCGGTATTCGTCCGGCTCATCGTAGCAATACACTTCGGTGGGGATATTTACAAGATACGCCGGCTCGGTTCCCACCGCTTTCATCCCATGAATGACGCCGGGCGGGATAACGATCAGCGAGGGATTATATTCACCTATGAAAAATTCGTTCACGATACCCTTCGTGGGCGACCCCTCGCGGTTATCATATAATGCCACCTTTATCATCCCCTTGACTACCACGAAGTAATCAGTCTGTTTCTTGTGGTAATGCCAGCCTTTGACCACTCCGGGATACGCCATTGAAACATACACCTGCCCGAACTTCTGAAATAGCGGGTCGTCCGAGCGCAGCATCTCCATCAGCAAGCCCCGCTCGTCAGGTATTACCCGCAGTTTCTTTATATGAACACCTTCAACCAACTTTGTTTTTTCTATCATATAACATCAAACACTGTATTATATCAGAAAATTATAAATTGTGGTCTGTGATATTTATCACATTTTTTACTGTCAGTAGTCAGTTGCGTGTTGCGAGTTCCGAGTTGTGAGTTTTTTGAATTTTGAATCCGTAACTCTGAACTCGCAACATAGTTTTTACCGAAGCCATTCACCCTATTTATCACTCTTCTCAATGTCTTTCAGCAGTTTATATTCTATACTATCAACCAGTGCTTTCCAACTTGCCTGGATAACATTTGTTGACACCCCCACAGTGCTCCATGTTGTAGCATGGTCTGCGGAAGTGATCAGCACACGCACCTTCGCCGCTGTGCCGTGCACTGCGTCAAGCACACGAACCTTGTAGTCCGTCAGGTGCATCTCGCTCAAGGACGGGTAGAAACGCTCAAGCACTTTGCGCAGGGCGTTGTCAAGGGCGTTTACCGGACCATCCCCCTCCGCCACCGCCATCTCCTCGTGATCAGCCACTTTTATCCTTATCGTTGCCTCTGAAAATATCTCGCGCCCGCGACGTTTGTCAACCACGACACGAAAACCCTGCAATTCAAAAAAACGCTTGTGCCTGCCGATGTTCTTGCGCAAAAGTATCTCAAACGACCCCTCCGCCCCCTCAAACTGATACCCGTCAAACTCAAGTTCCTTCAATTGCCGCAAAACTGACTGCACTACCTGCTTGTCCTTCAGATGGATGCCCATCTGTTCCGCTATGTGCAGCACATTGCTCTTCCCGGATTGCTCCGACACAAGCAGCCGCCTCATGTTCCCCACTAACGATGGGGCTATGTGCTCGTAGGTGCGCGGCTCCTTCCTAACGGCATTCACATGTATGCCCGATTTGTGGGCGAATGCGCTGTTGCCTGTATAAGGGCTGCTCCAGGGGTGCGGCATGTTGGCGACCTCGCTTACAAAGTGGGCGACTGAAGATAATTTCCGCAGTTTATTCTTTCCGATTGCCGGCAGGTTCATTTTTAAAACCAGATTGGGTAAAAGCGCGCACAGGTCTGCGTTGCCGCAGCGCTCGCCGTAACCGTTTATTGTGCCCTGAACCTGCACAACCCCTGCCTCAACCGCCGCGATGGTATTCGCCACCGCCAGCCCGCCGTCGTTGTGCGTGTGTATGCCGAGCGGTATTTTTATGGTATTTCTCACCGCCACCACGATTTCTCTTACCTCGCCGGGCAGCATCCCTCCGTTCGTGTCGCAAAGCACAACCCGTTCGGCGCCGCCCTCAACCGCTGCGCACACCGTCTCCAGCGCATATCGCATGTTTGATTCACAGCCGTCAAAGAAATGCTCCGCATCAAAAAATACACGGTAACCGCTGCCTGTTAAAAAAGCGATTGTATCTCTGATCATCCGCAGATTTTCTTTCTCTGTTGTGCCGAGAACCATCCGCACATGCAAGTCCCAACTTTTTCCAACTATGGTAATAACATCCGGGTGTGATTTCAGCAGGGTTTGAATGACAGGGTCACTTTCGGGTTTTGTGTGCGGACGGCAGGTAGCGCCGAAGGCGGCGATTTCCGCTGAACGACGCTTCCACCGCCGAACCGCGCGAAAAAACTCTGTGTCCTTGGGATTCGCACCGGGCATGCCGCCTTCAATGTAATGGATGCCAAGTTCATCTATCTTACGCGCAATCCTCAATTTATCCTGAAGCGAAAAAAGAATCCCCTCAGTCTGCGCACCATCGCGCAGCGTCGTATCATATATCTCTATCGTTTTCATCACCTGTTTGTGTTATTTATACTTATATTCCGTTCCCGTTCCCGAATTTGTGAAAATCGCAATGTCAGGTTTTAATGTTTTCTTCGTCAGGTTCTTTGACTTATGATCAATCTTCTTAATTCAAAATTTATTAAACCCGTTCACGCCAGTAGTTCAGGAGATCACCCATTGTTTGCGTGAACGGTATCATCGGCTCCCAGCCCACTTCCTTTTTAATCTTAGAGGCATCACCTAACAGAACCGGGACATCAGAGGGACGCATCCGTGCCGGGTCTCGCTGTATCCTGACCTCCAGGTCGGTAAATGAAAGCAATATATCCAGCATCTCTTTAATGGCGTGAGCGTGCCCGGATGCGATATTGTAAACCTCTCCGGGTGTCCCTTTCTGCGTTACCTCAACATAAGCCTTCACAACATCGCGCACATCCGTGAAATCGCGTTTCGCCTCAAGGTTGCCCACCATTATTACCGGTTCTGCGTGCCTCTTCTCAATAACCGCAATCTGGTGTGCGAAGTTTGAAGTTGCGAACATCTCGTCGCGGCGCGGTCCTGTATGATTAAAGGCACGCGTGCGGATAACTTTAAGATTGTAACTGTGATAATACTGGAAGCCTAACAAATCCTGTGCCACCTTGCTCACACCGTAAGGACTGAGCGGGCGCAGCGGATTGGTCTCTTTGATCGGGAGTTCATCTTCATATACAAGCCCGTATTCCTCGCTTGAGCCTGCAATTTGCAGGCGTGTATCAAACATCTCCAACTCTTTCATCGCCTCAAGTATGTTCAACTGCCCCATCACATTGTTCTGGATCGTGTCCGCCGGCGATTTCCACGAGGTAGGCACGAAACTCTGTGCCCCCAGATGAAAGATGAAATCAGGGCGAATCTTATCAAGCGTTGCCTTGACCGATGATGGGTCTTTCAACTCACATTCAATCAGGTTTATCCTGTCCATTATGTGCTGTATGTTTATTAACGGGCTGCGCCGCCTGCGCATTCCGTGCACATCATAACCCTGCTTGAGCAGCAATTCCGCAAGATGACTCCCCACAAATCCTGTTATCCCTGTTATCAGTGCCTTCATTGTTTCCCCTTATATTACTCTTCGGATTTTACCGCGCCCTGCTCATTCTCTTTATTCTTTTCCTGATTGTTGATATGCAGTCGCGCACATCCCGATGCCAGCGCACGCACCCTGCCGATCAGCCCGGCTCGTTCGGTAACGCTGACTGCATTGCGCGCATCAAGCAGGTTGAAAATGTGCGAACACTTCAATACCTGCTCGTAAGCAGGCAGCACGAGCGCAAGTTCAATCAGTTTCTCTGACTCGGCTTCGCAGAAGTTGAACGCCGAAAACAAACTTTCCACAGTGGCGTGCTCAAAGTTGTATGCCGATTGCTCGCGCTCGTTCTGGAGATAAATCTCCCCGTATTTCAGTCTTTCGTTCCACCACAGGTCATAGACATTATCCTTTTCCTGCAAATACATGGCGATGCGCTCCAACCCGTAGGTGATCTCAAGACTGATCCGAGGGAGGTCAAAGCCGCCGACCTGCTGGAAGTAGGTGAACTGCGTGATCTCGTTGCCGTCAAGCCATACCTCCCAGCCCAGTCCCCACGCGCCGAGCGTGGGCGCTTCCCAGTCGTCCTCAACGAAGCGAATGTCGTGCTTTTTGAGGTCAATGCCGATGTTCTGTAGGCTGCGCAGGAAAAGTTCCTGCGAATCATCGGGCGACGGTTTCAGTATCACCTGATATTGAAAATAATGCTGAAGGCGCAGGGGATTCTCGCCGTAACGACCGTCCGCAGGGCGGCGTGACGGCTGCACATACGCCACTTTCCACGCCTCGTCTCCGAGCGCCTTCAGAAAAGTAAACGGGTGCATCGTCCCTGCGCCCATTTCCATATCGTAAGGCTGCGCTATAATGCAGCCGTAATCTGCCCAGAAACGCTGCATGCGAAAAATAAGTTCCTGAAAAGTTAATCCCTTCACGAAACTGCATTATAATGATTATTGTCTCGGTTCGTCAAATATGGCATACAATTCATTAAACACAGAGACGCAGAGCACACAGAGGAAAAACATGTAGAGACATTTTACGCGTATGAAAATTTTGTTTTTCAAATCTCTATCTGTTACCTGCCGCCTACTATCTGCTATCTTCCCTGACTACTGGCTACTGGTTGCTGGCTACTATCGCTCTGTTTGGTTTCGGCTGCGTCAGGTTAGTGTATTTATTTTACCCATTTTGCTTTTTTCGGCTTTCACCTCTGCGGCGGTATGCGCCGAGCCGCTCTCGCATCCGAATCTGAAGGAGGCGCAGAGACTGGACGAGACATCCTGCAAGGATGGGTTTTCGTTTGTTGTTATGGGTGACAACCATGTTGACCGAGAAGTGTTTGAGGTCTTGCGTGATATTGCAAGAGAAATGAAGCCG
>JBFMBQ010000273.1:0-2672 GCA_040755115.1 bacterium | reverse complement strand
GGATCAGTTCCGCTGCCTCGTGATATTTTCCCTCTGCAATATAGGCGATGTAATTGGGGACATCTATCCCAACCGGGCATGTGTGCTGGCAGGCAGAGATAACGAGTGCTTCGCAACTGCCGGCAGGGCAGCGCTTATCAAGAATGTGCGCATCATATTCATCTCTGAAGAACCTAATGGTTGAGAGGACTGGATTGGGGCAGGTCTGTCCGAGTCCGCAGAGCGAGGCGGCCTTGGTGATTTTTGCGATGTGTTCCAGTTTTTCAATATCGCCTTCCCTGCCCTGCCCCTGTGTGATGCGCGTCAGTATGGAGAGCATCTGTTTTGTTCCGATGCGGCACGGCGCACATTTGCCGCAGGATTCCGATTGCGTGAAACTGACGAAAAATCGCGCGATGTCAACCATGCAGGTGTTCTCGTCCATCACCACCATACCGCCAGAACCCATAATCGCCCCTATCGCCTGAAGCGAACCATAATCTATTTCCATATCAAGATGCCTTGCAGGGACGCAGCCGCCGGACGGTCCGCCCATCTGCACCGCCTTGAATTTTCTGTCCTTCGGTATCCCGCCGCCAATATCAAAGATCACCTGCCGCATACTGATGCCGATCGGCACTTCCACCAATCCCGTGTTGTTCACTTTTCCTGCGAGTGAAAATATTTTTGTCCCTTTACTGTCGTTTGTTCCCAATTCGGAATACCAGTCGGCGCCGTTTAATATTATTGACCTGATATTGGCGAAGGTTTCAACATTATTGATGCTCGTGGGTTTACCGTCCAGGCCGGATTGCGCTGGAAACGGCGGGCGGGGTCTCGGCATGCCCCTTTTACCCTCTATTGAAGCGAGAAGTGCCGTCTCTTCTCCACACACGAAAGCGCCGGCGCCCTGCTTCAGTTTTACATTAAAATTGAACCCTGTGCCTAAAATATTTTCGCCAAGCAGCCCCAGTTCTTCCGCCTGTGCAATCGCAATCTCAAGATGCTCCACCGCTATCGGATACTCCGCACGGACATAAATGTAACCGTTCTGCGCACCTATCGCATACGCAGCAACGAGCATTCCCTCAAGGACGCTGTGCGGGTCGCCTTCAAGTATCGCCCTGTCCATAAAAGCCCCGGGGTCGCCCTCATCGGCGTTGCAGACGATATGCTTCCCGTCGCCCTGCGCCTGGCGAGTAACCTTCCACTTCAAGCCTGTCGGAAAACCAGCGCCGCCGCGCCCGCGCAGTTTGGATTTTTCAACTGTTTCAATAACCTGTTCAGGCGTTTGTTCGGAAAGTATTCCGGCTATCGCCGCATAGCCGTCGCTGGCAATGTATTGTTCTATCCTGCGCGGGTCAATTTTCCCGCAGTTCGCAAGAACACGCTTTACCTGATTTTTGAAAAATGGAATCTGATAGGTATGATACGCTTTCCCTTTATCATCGGGAGCACCATAAGTTAATCTTTCAATTATCTTTCCAGCCAATACGGTTCTGCTGATTATTTCGGGGACATCTTCGGGCAAAACATACTGATAAAAAATATCCTGAGGGTCTATCGCAACAACCGGCGCACGGGCACAGAAACCATGACAGCCCGTCTCCCTGATTTCTATTTGCCGCTCCAGTTTTTTCTTTCTGATCTCACTTATGAAAGCATCCCTGATGTCCTCTGCGCCATAAGCACGGCAGCCCGTCATACAAACCCTGACGCACTTTTTATCAGGGGCTTCACTCCTTAACAGCATCCCCCTGAATCTTGCCAGTTCCTCAATCGTTTTTAATCTTTCCATCAACTTCACCTGCGGCTGCCGTTCAAAGTTGCTTCAACACACTGTTGACCTTCTGAGGGACAAGCCTGCCGTAATAATTGCGGTTCACCATCATAACAGGCGCGAGAAAACAGGTGCCGAGGCAGGCGACTGTCTCAATAGAGAACTTGTAATCATCGGTCGTTTCACCATCTTTTATGCCCAACTCGCGCTGGATGGACTGAAGTATTTTTCTGCCGCCACGGACATGGCAGGCGGTGCCGCGGCAGACGCGGACAAGATTACGCCCGCGCGGCGTTGTATAAAACTGCGCATAAAATGTAATCACACCGTATACCTGGCTGGGGAAAATACCGAGTGCATCGGCAATCGGCACTATCGCCTCTTGCGGAACATAGCCGTATTCATCCTGCACCTTCTGAAGCAGCGGGATAAGCGCCCACCTCTGCCCTCTGAAATCCTTTAAGATTGCATTTAATTTGTTCAAATCAATTTCCGCTGATGCCTGTTTTTGTTTCATTTTTCACGCTCTCTACATTTTTGTTGCGGGCTTTAAGCCTGCGCTACATCGGCGCGGTGCGGAGATCGCGCCCTACATTTTTTCAATTCTCACGACGCACATTTTTTTGTTCGGGATTCCTGTCATAACATCCATCTCGGTGGAAAATAATGAATTCACTTCGGCGGCTGAGAGCGAGACCGGGACAAACAATGTTTTAGGAGGCAGCCCAACTGTGATGCGTGCAGGCAGGACAATGGAGTCCGTTTTAGATATGACCCTGATGTCCTGTCCGTCCATAATCTGAAGTTGCCGTGCATCTTCAGGACTTATTTCAAGGAAGCACTCAGGGGAGATTTCACTCAGCCTCTCCGAGCGCTTCGTCCTTGCACCGCTGCCGAAATGGTAAAGATATGA
>JBFMBQ010000272.1:0-10268 GCA_040755115.1 bacterium | reverse complement strand
AAAAATAGACATAGAACATCTCCTCAAACAAATCCGCTCCGACGAGGATTACGAGGGGCAGATCAGCGATGTGCGCATTTTTCCAGCACAGCGCGCTCTCTACTCGGAAATTCATCCCCCGCTGCCGAAAATCCTCCGCAATAACCTGAAAACTCTCGGCATCGGTAAACTGTATGTCCATCAGGCTGAAGCGGTTCAACATGTGCGCCGCAGGGAAAATGTGGTCATCGTCACGGAAACCGCCAGTGGCAAGTCCCTCGGTTATAATCTCCCCGTTATTGAAACTCTTTTTGAAGACGCATCGGCACGGGCGTTGTATCTTTTCCCCACCAAGGCGCTCGCGCAGGATCAGACCCGCGCACTCCACAGACTTATTGATCCCCCCGCTGAATTTGATGAAAAACTCGGTTTTTATTCGTTGTGTCTTGGAGACGCAAATATCACCTTCGGCACTTATGACGGCGACACACCCGAAGAAATGCGCTCGCGCCTGCGCCGCAACGCACGCATCATCATCTCTAATCCCGATATGCTCTCCCTCGGCATTCTCCCCCACCACGCACAATTGTGGAGTAATTTCTTCCACAACCTGCGCTATATCGTCATTGATGAAATCCACATCTACCGCGGCATCTTCGGCTCGCATGTGGCAAATGTCCTGAGGCGGCTGAACCGAATATGTGAGTATCACAGGGCGTCGCCAACTGTGATTTGCTGTTCGGCAACCATCGCCAATCCGGGCGAGCACGCCGGAGCACTCACAGACCGTAAAACTTTTGTGATTGACACAAGCGGCGCACCTTCAGCAAAAAAGCACTTCGTCCTCTGGAACCCGCCGATAATCACAGACACAGGATTCCAGAAACGCAGCCCCATTTCAGAGACAGTCAATCTCTTCGCCCTCCTGACCACACTCGGCTTGCGCACAATCGTCTTCGCTCGCGCAAAACCAACCGTGGAAGTGATCATTCGCTTCGTCTGGGACAGGCTGAAAGACCGCTTCAAGGACATCCGGCGCCTCATCCGCCCGTATCGCGGCGGCTACCTCCCGTCAGACAGAAGGCAGATTGAGCGCGAACTCGCAACAGGCAAACTCCTCGGCGTCGCTTCAACAAATGCGCTTGAACTCGGCGTTGACATCGGCAGCCTTGACGCTGCGATTATCAACGGCTACCCCGGCACCATCGCAAGCGTCTGGCAGCAGGCGGGCAGGGCAGGGCGCCGCAGCAGCGATTCCATCGCCGTCTTCGTCGCTTACGCCGAGCCGCTTGATCAGTATTTCATCCGCCACCCTGAATACTTCTTCGGGCAGCCTGTGGAGCGCGCTATCATTAATCCAGAAAATCCGTATCTTCTCGCGCTGCACCTGCGTGCGGCTGCTAATGAACTCCCATTGCAGCGCAGGGAAGAGGAGCGTTTCGGCTCTGGTTTCGTCCCGATTGTAAGAAAAATGATCAACAACGGCGAACTCGTGGAGCGCAGAACAGGTGCGGTCTGGGCGGGCAAGGATTTTCCATCATCACGGATAAATCTGCGCACCGCCACCGCCGAACGATGCGCTATCCGCACCAAAGACGGCGATGCAATGATCGGCATGATGGACGCAGCCACTGTCTTGCAGTATCTTCACGACGGCGCGGTGTATCTTCATCAAGGCGAATCATACTTTGTGGAAAAACTTGACCTCAAAAAGAGGGTGGCATGGGTAACGAAAAAAAATCTGCCTTATTACACTTATGCCCTATCCAGAGAGGACATCCGCACAGAAAAACCGCTCAAGCGGAAAAAACTCGGCGCGATAGAAGTTACCTTCGGCTTCGTGGAAGTTACCGAAATCGTTGATTCGTTCAAGAAGATACGCCATCGTGATGGAACGGTCATCGGCAGGGAGGGACTTGACTATCCGCCTACGGTGCTGTCAACGCATGGCGTATGGTTTGAAGTGCCATCCGGCATAATAGAGCGATTGAAGGAAGCGAAACGCGATGTGATGGGCGGCTTGCATGCGGTGGAGCACGCAGCGATTGCGATGCTGCCGTTTCTTGCGATGTGCGATCGCCAGGACATCGGCGGTGTCTCATACGGAGAATACCCTGAAACCGGCAAACCAACGATTTTCATTCACGATGCCCACAGAGGCGGCATCGGCATCGCCGAGAGCGCTTTTGTGCAGATGCGTGGACTGCTTGAGCGGACACTTGAACTCATCTCCGAATGTCCATGCAAAGGCGGCTGCCCCTCCTGCATCCAATCGCCGAAGTGCGGCAATATGAACGAACCCCTTGATAAAAAAGCAGCTGTTTTCATTCTTCGCCGAATCATAAATGTCTATGAAGCAGCATCAAAGAAATCCAGCAGCAGATAATTATCATTGAAGCACGGAAAACAAGAAATGAGGCGGAAGAAGTGAGATGTGAGAAGTGAGACGAAAAATTATCTTACATTCCACATCTTACTTCTTACATCTCATATCTTACATTATGCCCGCCTTCCGGAGAGACACCTTCTATTCGGTAATCGCGGCGCCCCTCCTGCGCAAGCCGTTTGTCAACGAAGCGCTTGAGTTTAATATCATCGCCGCGAAGGCTTCCGGGCGGGTTAAATCTGATTTTTAGAGTGAACATTCCATAAGACACATTATTCGCCATGTCTTTGTCTTCCCTGAAGATAGCCTTCAGAACCTCTTCAGATAGTTTGTCCGACGGTATCTCCGATTCCAGATTCAGTTCCAGAACTTCTTTGTTCCCCTTCCAGTATGCGACAAGTTGATAGTCCCGTTTTACACCATCCACAGAATGAATGGCGCGGTCAAAAACATTCGGCAAAAAATATGCGGTGCCGATCTTTATTTTCTCATCAATTCTGCCGGGCACATTTTCAAGACGCATTGTGGGCAGTCCGCAACCGCATCTTTCCCTTATGATTCGTCCCACATCCCCTGTGCGATACCTGATAAGCGGCATGCATCGTCTTGTGAGGGTTGTCAGTATTATTTCACCATATCCATATTCGTCAGGCTCGTCAATCTCAACGATATTCAATAATTCATCAATATGGTATCCGTTTTTCCTGACACATTCCCCTCCCACGCCGCCGCAGGCTTCGGTCAATCCATAAGTGGCATACACATTACATCCCCATACCTGCTCCATCCATGAGCGCACTTCCGGCGTGATGCGCTCACCGGCGGTCATGATTCCCGTTATCTTCGGTGCGCCGTGCTTTTCCGCCAGGTCGGTTACGCGCATCAGGAGCGATGGATACCCCAGAAGGGCGTTTATCTTGTAGGCGTCCAGCCGCTCATAAATGCTTTCAGGTGATGTCTTGCTCGCCCCGAGACAAAACGCTCCCAACTTTTCAACTCCGCGCTGAAACACGAATCCCGGCACCCAGAACGAATAATTGAAACAATTCAAAAAACGATCAGTGCGGCGGAAATCAAGCATCAGCAAGCCAACCATGCAGGAATTAGCCATTTTATTGATTTCATGCCGGGAAAAATGCAGCCACTTGTTGCGACCCTGTGTGCCGGTCGTCTCAAAAGCGATGAGATCCTGTCCACAGATAAAATCTTTGCGGCGCTCTATCAGGTCCATACCTGTTGTAAAAATGCCTTTCAGGTCATCCATAGAACGCACATTGTCAGGGTTGATTCCATGAAATTTAAATTTTTCCTTATAAAACACTGATTTAGCAGCGCAATATGCAACGAGTTCCCTCAACCTCCGCTGCTTTATTTGCTCCAGAATCACACGCGGAACAAAACGCATGGCGCTGTAAATGTGCTTCGCCCTGACCCTGCTTTTGAAATATCCTTTTATCGTTTTTCCAGCGATTCCCATTCAGGTTACTTCCTGTTAAAAATCTTCAGTTATTTCATTCCGCATTTCACACTCCGCAATTATCATTAAATTAATCGCCTTCGGCGAAAAAAGATAAACCACAGATGAACACAGATTTACACAGATGAGAATATTATTCATCCCCAAATTCAACGGCGAGCATCCCAAGGCTTATGTGTTTTGAAATCAAAGGTTCTGTTTCAGCAAGAACCCTCATAAACTCCCCGCGCACAGCAGGCTCAACATTGAACAGCAGTGTCGCCACCCTGCCTTTCCATATCTGTCTCGCCCGAGTTTCAAGACCGGGAATTTTTTCAGCAATGATATTAGCAAACCGATCAGCATTAAAATACAGGTCGCCTGTTGTCATCAGGGGAGCGGTAATGTATTCAAGGTCTGTCATCGTTCCGCAGCCGCAATCATCATTGTAAGTGTCCGACAGAAACACCGCCTTCGTGCCTGTAGCAAGTCTTAATACCGGATAGCACAAAAAATCAAGCGGAGTGATGTGTATCTCGCCCTGACTCATATCTTCCGGTGGAATTTCCACAATATAACTCAAATCGTTGATGATATATTTGTCCCGTTTCAGTGATTCCATCGCAACAGCCGGATAAATCCCCAGTATTCCGAACCCCATGTAAACCGGGCACTGCCAGATTTCTTCCATCCACGAGCGGACATCCGCCGGCAGTCGCTCACTTGTCATGAAAACCGTCTTTAACTGCGGTGCTCCTTCTCTTTCAGCAATCTTGGTCAACTGCACAAGCAGTCCAGAATGTCCCATCAAAACCGTGATTTCATAAGGGCGGATTCGTGAGAAAATCTGTATCGGTTCAACCTTTCCCGCAGGCAGGCAGAAAACACCCATGTGCTCACACACCCTCTGGTGCAAAACGCCGAACCCGTTATATGAATAATCGTAACAGTTGATAAACCTGTCCGATTCTCCAACTCCGGCGTTGCGAAACATGAATTCTATGAATGCTGTCGCCCGCTCTACTTCCGCCCAAGTGGCATATAGGCGTCCTCCTTGTTTAAGAGACCCCGGCGCTTCCATTCCAATGTCGCCGCCGGAAACATAGAATTCGTCTGTTTTTCCTGCGCGTTCCACTAAAGACAAACTGAACCAATCTGATTTTGACAGAGGGGGGTCAGCCCCTGGCAGAACTCCCCACTTTTTCAACCTCTCATGGTAATATCGGGTTTTTATACATGAATTGAGTAATTTTTTGAACTTGGACTTCCTGATTTCCTTTATAAAATCACGAGGATCACTTGCTGTCATGCACTGATTATATATATTAGTCATAAATACATTTAGCCTTTCATTTTATACTAATTATACATGACGACAAAATAATTGCGCATTGTGGCACCCCCAAACTCGTTTGGGGGTGCCACGAATTTAGAATTACGAAGTTTTTTTCCTTCTTTATTCGTTATTCCTTGTTCAATATTCGTCATTCGGTTAATCATAATTTTTATTATTTATTTGCCTACAACACGCTGATTTCATTATCATATTTCCCATGACCAACTTCGCAGTTGAAGTTGAAAATGTTACCAAGTTCTATCCCACAGGCTTCCTCTACCTGCGCCGCAAATGCGTCCTCAAAGATGTAACCCTGAAAATCCCGCAGGGCACTATCTTCGGCGTGCTCGGACCGAACGGCGCCGGTAAAACCACCCTGCTGTCGCTGATAGCAGGACTGATCTCTCCCGATGGCGGCACCTTGAGCGTGTTCGGAAAAAATGTCGCTCACAACGCAGACTTCGTCCGCAAGCAGATCAACCTGTGCAGCGGCAACCCGAATTTCGTCTGGTGCATGACGGTCGCTGAAAGCCTTTCATTTTATGCAATGCTTTACGGAATGCTCGGAAAGAAGAAACGCGAGCGTGTGGAAGAAGTCATCTCGGTGATGGAACTGAAGGTGCATCGCAACACCCGATTTGATGAACTTTCCACTGGCATAAAACAGCGGCTGGCGCTTGCAAAGGCACTTCTGTCCGAGCCGCGCATCCTCTTCCTTGACGAGCCGACGCTCGGGCTTGATCCACACATGGCAATAAAAGCGCGGGAAGCAATCCGCAGCATCCACGCAACAAAAGGCATCACCATTGTATTGACATCACACTATATGAAGGAAGTGGAAGAAGTGTGCGAGCGCGTGGCATTCCTGCGCGAGGGCTGCCTCGTCGCCGAAGGCACACCCGATGAACTGATGAAGAAAGTGGAATTCAAAGTTGCAAAACCGACGATGGAGGATGTCTTCCTTGAACTTGTCCAGTGAACTGGCAAAAACCCTGGCGTTTACCTTTCGCAACATAACCACCGTGCGGCGGAATGTGTTTCAGATTGCCGAGATATTTTACTGGCCCTTTATCACGCTCCTATCTATCGGCTTTATGCTCGCGTTCTTAAAACCCGGCGGGCGCGACACAGCGGTCGTGATGTCTGGTGTCGTGGCGTTGAGCGTGCTCCAGACCTGTCAACTTGATGTCGCCTATGTGCTGCTTTTTGATATGTGGAGCAAGTGCCTCAAACATACGCTCGTCGCTCCCATCGGGCGGCGGCATTACCTCATCGGCTCGTGGATCGTCGGCATCTTCCGCGGCACGGCGACCTTTCTGATTCTCGCGTTCTTCATACGATGGGTATTTCACTTTGACATCTTCAAGGCAGGCATTGAAGCCACTGTCCGCTTCTGGGCGGGCTTGATGGTTTCGGGCTTGATCATCGGCATGCTCACCACCGTTTCGCTTTATACCTTCGGCTGGCGCGCCGAAATCGTCCCCTGGTCAATCGTGAGCGTTCTGCTGCTGATCTGCGGTATCTATTATCCCATAGAAGTGCTGCCGGCGTACATGCATCAGATAAGCCGCCTCGTCCCGCTGACGCTTTTCCTTGAGGATTACCGTGCATCTTTTGGAATGCCGTCATTCCCAGGTGCGGCAGAGAGAGGCTTTGTTTTAAGCGGGATATATTTTGGGATTACTTACGGACTTCTTATACTTGCCGAACGCCGCGCAAAGCGGACAGGACTTTTTCTGAAAATGTCCGAGTAATCTGTACAATCTGCGGATTATCTTTTTTCGCCGAAGACGATTAATTTATATACAAAATCAGGTTTAGTTGCCTCCGAGCAAACCCTTCTTGATATACTCTTTAATCAAAGATTGGTAAGGTATATTAATCTCGTTGGCTTTCTCTTTAAGCCGATTCAATATATATTCTGGAATTCTTAACGAGATTGACCTGCTCGTCGGCTTAAGGTTTGGGAAGGATATTCTTTCAAAATCTTTTGTTTCAAAATATTCTGACAGGTCTGTCTTGCTCCAGAAGCGTCTTTCCTCATCTTCGGTTTTAAATTTCGGTATTTTAAGTTGCTTCTTCATACAACCTTCTCTCCTTTCTGTTCGTGTCGCGGGTAGATATTACCCTGATTTTATCGCCCCTTTTCGTAAACACAACGAAGAGTAATCTATTTTTCTTGGTTTTTCCTAAAACAATAGACCTTTCTTCTTTTCCTGAATGCAAAGCATCTTTGAGAACGACCTTGTTCTCATCAAAAAATATCTCTTCGCATTCGCTGTTTTTGACTTTGTGTTTGATCCAATTCTTATCAATGTTTCCTCTATCCCAGATAAATTCTTTTGATTTCTTATCTATTCGCACAATAATATTGTATATACTAAATTACACAATGTCAATGTAGGGGTGACCGGCCGGTCGTCCCTACATCTGTGAAATCTGCGTAATCTGCGGATTATCTTTTCTCGCCGAAGGCTATTAATTCAGCCTCACGGCGCCCTTTTGCGCGAGAAAGCATACCTGATTGTATGGAAGAACATTGTATCCTTGATCCGCACGGCGTTAAGAAACAGGAGAATATTGTATAAATAAAAAGTCGGAAAAATTAATCTGTAAAGTTTCTTATTGATAAAGAAAGTAGCAATAGAGCGCGGCAGCAGCGGAAGCAGTGCAAACAGGAGCATGAACTGAAGGCGCGCAGCGCGCCTTTCGCGCACCATGCCGCCGAGATTGCGGAACGGGATGCTTCCCATCTCAGCACGGCGCAGGTCATCGGCATGCAGAATACCCTGCCGGCGAGCAGTGCTCAAAATTTCGGTGCAGGGATAATAAGTCATCCAGAAAACAAGTATCCTGTGCGGGCGAATTTCGTTGTAGAATCGTGCGGCATCTTCAAGGTGCTGGAACATTTCGCCGGGGATGCCGATGATGTGATCAATTGACAGTTTTATACCACGCTCGGTAAGAAGCCGTGCTGTGCGCAGAACAGTTTCGTTTGAATGCACACGGCGCAGTATTTCACGGCGGGTTGCTTCATCGGCGGATTGCACACCCATAGTTACGAAGGCGCAGCCGGCATCGCGCAGCAGGTCAGCGTGCACCTCGTTCAATGTGCCGGGGTAAGTGTAGCAGAAAAAGGGGATGCCGATCTCGTCCCGATAACGGCGGCGGAAATCTTCAAGCCAGCCGGTGTTGATAGTGAAAACATCATCGCGGAACACGACCAGTTTCATCCTGCCGCGCTCCTTGTATATCCGAAGTTCCTCAATTACATTCTCCACGCTGCGGCGGCGCAAATAAGTTTTTCCGCCTGTTACAGCCTTAAGCGCATCACTGCAACAGAAGGTGCATCTGAAAGGACACCCGCGCCCGGAAATAATCATATAGTGTTCTTCAAGCACAGGTATTTTTGAATAGAAAATGGATTTATCAGGGAATGGAATCTCATCAAGGTTCGTAACTATCGGACTTCCAGGGAAATTCGGGCGGTTCAGATGTGAATTGGTGTAGATTCCCTCTGGCAATTCTTTTTCCGATTTGCCATTTTGCAGGTTATCAAATAATTCAGGGAGAGAAACTTCGCCTTCTCCGACGAGGATGAGATCAACAGCCTCCATCTCAAGCACAGCGCGTGGACACAGCGTCGTATGAACACCACCAAACAGGATAGGAATGTTATGCCTTTCCCCCGTTTCCCGTCTCCCATCTTCCGTCTCCCTCACCCTGTTTTTTATCTCGCGCGCAAGCGCGGCAGTCCACGGGAAGGTATCCGTGAGAGCAGTAAGACCGATGATGTCAGGTGGACTGGTTTGAAGTCTGCGCAGAATCTTACTGCGCAGGTCGGTCAGCCGTGCCAACAGCGGACTTTCAACTGTGAGCCGCCCCGCAAACGGCGCAGGATCAAAAAGCAACTCAACATTATGCCCGCGCCCTTTAAGCACAGAGGACAGATATTCAACTCCAAGGCTCTCCGCCCCCATATGAACAAAGGTTATTCTCATGGAAATATTTTAGTTAATTCTGTCAAATTAATAAAAAAGGGCACAACGTGCCCCTTCGTTTATTTTATTTCGCAGATAATGTTACGAAGACAGATATTCGTGTATGGATTTCGCAGCCCGCTTGCCTGCGCCCATTGCGCTGATGACTGTGGCAGCGCCTGTAGTTACATCGCCGCCCGCAAAAACGCCCTCCATTGATGTCCTGCCAGTTTCGTCCTCCGCCTCTATTGTGCCGTTCTTGCGCGTCTTCAATCGCGGCGCCGTCATCGGCACAAGCGGACTCGGGCGTTGACCAATGGCAACTACTACTGTGTCCACTTCCATCGTGTATTCTGAACCCTCTATCGGCACAGGCCGCCGCCGACCTGAGGCATCCGGCTCTCCCAGTTCGTTCTTTATAACCTCCATCGCCTTCACGCACCCCTTATCGTCCGCAATGTACCTTGTTGGATTCGTCAGCAGGTTGAACTGCACGCCCTCCTGGTGCGCATGCTCTATCTCCTCCGCCCGCGCAGGCATCTCCACCTCCGATCTGCGGTAAACTATCGTTACCTCCTCCACCCCGGGCAGCCGCAGCGAGCACCGCGCCGCATCCATCGCCACATTCCCTGCCCCAAGCACCGCCACTCGCTTCCCAACCCGTATCGGCGTGTCCCACTCGGGAAACAAATACGCCTTCATCAGATTGATCCGCGTCAAAAACTCGTTCGCTGAATAGACCCCCGTCAGTTCCTCACCCTGTATATTCATAAACATCGGCAGCCCCGCCCCCGTGCCTATGAAAACCGACTTGTAACCCTCCGCAAAAATTTCATCAAGCGTGAAAATTTTCCCTATCACCATATTTTTCTGAATTTCAACTCCGAGACTCTTGATGTAGTCTATCTCAGCAGCCACTATCGCTTTAGGTAATCTGAATTCAGGTATGCCGTAAACCAACACACCGCCGGGAATATGCAGCGACTCAAAAACCGTTACCTCGTAGCCCAGCCGCGCGAGGTCGCCCGCACAGGTCAACCCCGCCGGTCCTGCGCCGATAACCGCCGCTTTTTTGCCGCGCGGCGGGGCAACCTCAGGTGCCTCTACGCCTTTCGCCCGCTCCCAGTCCGC
>JBFMBQ010000271.1:0-10332 GCA_040755115.1 bacterium | reverse complement strand
TTTCCACTGCCAGTCCCTGCCACACCTTCAATCCTTCCGCGCTTAATATTTTTACCTTCCGATTTTCAGTCTGAATCTCCTCAATGGGAACATGAAGGATATAAGAAAAAGGCATGAGCGGCTTCGTTCGGTGAATAAGTTTCACGATTTCCTCAACAGATTCCTGCCTGCATTTTTTGTCTGGATGTGCGATGGAGCACTTCAAGGGGAGATGAACGGTGAAGGTTAGGTTTGCACGCGCGGCATAAGACGAAAAACGCAGCACATCCTCCGCGGAAGGATATGCGCTGACCTGTTCCGATTCAAAAATAACGAGTTCCACATCATCTACACGATGAGCGAGTTTCCTGATGTTCATTTCAATATCAGCAGGATAGATATAAGAGGTTGTGCCGATGCGGAATGGAATGAGTAGGGGCACGGCATGCCTTGCCCCTACATTTCCTTTCAGAAGGAGCGGCTGTCCGCTGATCATAGCGATCACAGTGTCTGATGCATCAGCAACCGTCTGGTTCACCAAGCCTTGAAGGTGAGTGAATTTTCGGGCGAGCGGGTTTGCGGGGATGATGCCCATTCCGACTTCGTTGGTTACTATGATTAGAACGAGTTCTTTCTGCCTCGCTAACTCAATAAGGGTGCGGATTTCCCGTAGGGGCGCACTGCCGTGCGCCCCTACATTATCGGATTGAAGATGATTGGAAAGCCAGAGGGTGAGGCAGTCAATAATAACAACATCTCTGCCGCAATTTTCAACAGCGTTTCTAATAAAAACGGGTTCTTCAATTGTTAACCACGATTCGGGACGGCTCTTACGGTGCTCTTCAATCCGTCGGCGCATTTCATCGTCTTTCGGTTCCGCCGTGGCGATGAAGGCGGGGGAATCGGAAAACATGGAGGCGAGACGGCAGGCAAGCCTGCTTTTGCCTGATCTTTCGCCGCCTGTGATCAGGATCAATCTTCCCAAAATGTCTCCCCTTTCATTGGTAGATGTGAGATGTAAAATGTGAGATGTGAGATGATCGTCATTTAACTTCTTATTTCTTCCTTCTCACTTCTCACTTCTCACTTCTTCCTTCTTCCTTCTTACATCTTACATCTTACTTCTCACATCTTACTTCTCACATCTTGCTTCTCACAGGTCATGCTTCACGCCGAGGCGCAGAGATAAACCGGGTGCGGGATAGCCGTAAATCATTTCGTAGTCATTATCCAGCAGGTTGCCGGCATCAAGGAAATAAGAGAGACGCGCGGATTTTCTGAATTCCAATTTTCCGTCAAAGACTGTGTAACCGTCAACGCCAATGAACCAGTCATTAACAAAATCGCCATTAGTATCTGTGGGGCGATCAACTATGCTGCTTACATGACGGCCGCGAAAGGACCACGACCATCGGCTGCCGCCGCGGAAGGAAACAGATAAGCCAATTTGGTCTGAAGGGGCGCGATTAACCTCGTGTTCAACGCCCGGTAGTGAAGGATTTGTGCCGTAATTCCTGGAATCAAGATGCGTGTAGTTCAACGAGTATTCCACATTACCGCCGGGATAATACCTAATGCCTGCTTCAGCGCCGGCGATTCTGGCGCGGCTGACATTAAACGGTCGCCAGGTAAACCCTGAAGGGTCGGCGGGATCAGGCGCCCAGGAAATCAGACTGTTATACCTGTAAGAGAATCCCGATAGATCAAATCGGAGTGAAGGCGAGAGGTTAAACCTGATGTTAATTTCCTTGTTTGTAGAGCGTTCAGGATTCAATACGGAATTGCCTATACCAGGCCAATAAAGGTCATTAAAAGTTGGTGTATGAAAGTTCTTTCCCCAGGAGACAGCGGCTGTAAATTTATCATTAAATTTGGTCAGAGTAATTTTCGGATTTAACTCGTTGCCGAATTCCGAGAAATCGTCAAGCCGTGCGCCTGCGGCGATGTTCAACCCTGTTTTCAACGGTATCAAAGCATTGATAAAAAGTGCATTATAGTGCCAATTCCGTGAAACTGCATCGGGGGTAAAGGTAGTCCAGTTGAAAGATTCATTTGAACCCCGGATTCTCTCATACTGGGCGCCCACAACCATGTCCAGTGCGCGTTGTTCGTGGTGCGGGATATTCAAACGGAAGTTATATTGAACATCAATGCCTGAAGTTTTTACTCTGGCGAGGCTGTCGGCAGGAAAAACTTCAGGTGCAATATAGGCAGAAGTATTGCTTGTGCCGTAAAACCTGACGGCAAGTTTGCGTGCATCGTTCCATTTTTTGTCAACGGAGAGACTGCCGAAGAAGAGGTGGTCATTCTGGCGGTTATCAAGGTCAAGGGTTTCGCCGTAATCTATGGAGAGACCGTTATTTGCTTCAATCCAGCGGAGATTAAGGTCATAATGCAGGTTTTCATCATCTGCGGAAAGGCCGGCGCTGAGGGTTTTTCGGCTGTAGTCGTCGTTTGATCTCAATCCGTCACTCTTCACATCGTTCATGAAGAAGCGAAATCCGGCATCGCCGATTTTTCCGTCTGAGTCCACAGAGACATCAGAAGTGGAATAAGTTCCGAATGCTTCTTTCATTTTCACCTTCGGCTTGCCTGCGGGCTTGCGCGTGATGATATTAATCACGCCGTTCATGCCTTCCGAACCGTAGAGTGATGAGACGCCGCCGCGGACGAGTTCTATTCTCTCTATGTCGTCAAGTGAAATCGCGGATAAGTCCGCCGCTCCCATTGCAGGATTGTTGATCCTGTAACCGTCCACAAGTTGCAGCACATGGGATGATTTGGAGCCGCGGATGCGCACATCATTGAGTTTGCCGGGCGCGCCGCTCTGCTGGAAGGTTATCCCGGCATAATCCTGAAGCAACTCGCCGATTGACTGCGCACCTGATAACTCAATGTCCTCGCGCGTAATCACGGTAACATTGCCTGCGACACTTGATTCAGGGATTGGTATGCGTTCGGCGGTAAAGACGAGCGGTTCAGTTTCAATGTCATTAACAGCAAATACAACAGGACAAACAAACAAATTCCAAATCAGAAAAACATATAAAATCCTGAACTTCATTTTTCGTGTTTCCTCCATTTCTATTGATTCTCCACATTTGGATATATAATTGGCACTCCCCTCATTTCCTCATAAAAAATCCTGCAATCTGCGCCGTAGACAGTCTTTATTCGCTCATGTGTTATCACCTCGTTGGGCGTTCCTTCTACCTCCTTCCTTCCCGCATGCAGCAAAAACAGTCTATCGCAGAAAAGTGCGGCGAGGTTGAGGTCGTGTGTTGTAAGGACAATCGTAATTCCCTCTTCATCACGCAGCCGCCTCAACAGACCGAAGATGCCTGACTGATATTTCAGGTCAAGGTGAGCGGTGGGTTCATCAAGGAGGAGGATTTTGCACTTTTGAGCAAGTGAGCGGGCGATGACAACACGCTGCGCCTCGCCGCCGCTCAAGGTGTTGAAAATCCGATTGCGCAAGTGCCAGGTGTCGGTTGTGCGCATACTGTCCTCTATTACCTGCTTCTCATGCCTGCCTGTAATAAAACGCCCTGAATACGGCGCACGCCCCATCGCCGCAATGTCAAAGGCGGTGAAACTGAAATCCACTGTTGTCTCCTGCGGCACCACCGCCATCATCCGCGCAAGGTGTTGAATTGAATACCGGCGTAAATCTTTCCCCTCAATCCGTATCTCTCCATCGTCAGGCAGCAGCACACGACTCAATAAACGCAACAGTGTAGTCTTACCCGATCCGTTCGGACCGATGACGCCGTATATCTCGCCCTCGCGCACGCTGAAGTTAAGATCACGGATGACACGGTTTGAACTGTTTAAGCCGTTTAAACTGCTTGAACCGTTCGTTCTTGCTGAACGCAGACTCGCATACGAACCATTAAGATTTTCCACCTCTATCTTATTGATCATCCTGTCCATCCTGTTAATCCCGTCAATCCTGTCAATTAGAGTCGCCGAAGGCGAATTTTTAATCCCGCCTGCCGCTCCAGACCAAGCCGGATTTTCTTTTCAGCACCACAAGAAAAAATGGTCCACCCAGCAGCGCCGTTATCACACCTACGGGGATCTCTGAAGGAGATGATGCCGTGCGCGCTGCAATGTCCGCTGTAACCATAAGGATAGCGCCTAACAGCATTGAAGCAGGGAATAAAAAACGGTTATCAGGACCGACGAGTGCCCGCGCTCCGTGCGGCACGATCAATCCAACAAAACCGACAATGCCGCCTGCTGCAACCGCACATCCCGTAAGTATTGAACCCGCGAAAAAGAGCAGCCTCTTGACCCGCTCAACATTCACGCCGAGATGAAAAGCATCTTCTTCACCAAGAGTGAGGAGATTCAAATCTCTGGAAAAATAAATGGCGGCGGAAAAGACAACTGCAACCGCAATCGTCAGAATCCGCAGCGTTCCCATCGTTGTTGTGTCAAGCCGCCCCATCAGCCAGAATAAAACGCCGTGAAGTTCACGCTCCATAATGGAGACCATGAACATTATCAGCGCTGATGCCACAGCGTTTACGATGACGCCCGATATGATAAGGTTGAAGACCGAGAGGCGCGCGCCGATGCAGGCGAGACGATACACCACAGCCATCGCCAGTGCTGCGCCAAGGGAGGCAAACAACGGGACAGTGTATAGTCCCAGTGCGACCGGCAGGGCGAGGAACATGCCGAAAGTTACACCCAGCGCCGCACCGGATGAAACGCCGAGGATGAAAGGCTCGGCGAGCGGGTTGCGAAGCAATCCCTGAAAAATCGCACCCGCAAGCGAAAGGCACGCACCGACTAAAACCGCTGTTAAAACGCGAGGCAGGCGCAACTGAAGTAATATAACCGCCGATGTGTGCGTAGTGCCTGACGCCTGGTTCGCAGTCCGTATTTCGTTGCTCGCAGTTCGGGGATGTGTAAGGATAAAGAGGATTTGTGAAGGTGGAATGTCAACGGCACCGATACTCAATGAGACCAGCATTGAAGTGATCAGGATAAAAAACAGGAAAATAAGTAAAACAAAATAACGAGTCATTGGTCTGTTTCTCATTGCGGAACCTGAATTACTCCTGTGGGCGAACGCCGTTCACCCCTACAATGAAACGGGTTGCTTTTATTTGTCATAGATCGTCTTTTCAAGTTTTTCCAGCCCTTCCACCAATCTCGGACCCGGACGCAAAAACAAATCGGGGTTTATATCTGCATAAACTCGGCGCTCACGCACAGCGGAGATGGCGTGCCAGCCGGGCCTGTTCAAGATGATTGATTCCTCGTTCTGGGGTTGGGTCATATATGCAAGAACTATTATCTCCGGGTTGCGGGCGATCACTGATTCGGCGCTCACTTTTGGATATTCGATCTTGATGTCGGAGAAGATATTTTGCGCACCTGAAATTTTCAGCATGTCCGAGACGAAACTCCTGCTGCCGACAGTCATTATCGGGTCATACCAGACCTCCACGAAAACACGCGGTTTTTCCTTCTGGCGCGCGTGTTTCCTCTTTATTGACTCTACCCTCTTCTTCAGACCACCTGCGCGCTTTTGCGCCAGTTTGTGCGCCCCGAGCATTCTCCCGATCTCCTCTATGTCTGCGATGACGCCCTCCATATCAGCCGGCGCGAAATCATATATCGGCAGGCGCAACTGTTTCATTCTTTCAAAAGCAGGATGCGTCCTGAAGTTGCTTGTAAGTATGAGATCAGGTTTAAGGCTGACGATCTTCTCAATGTTCGGGTTTGCGTAATCACCGATTTTTTCAATTTTTTCTGCTTCTTTCGGATAATCGCACGAATTCGTTACGCCTATCAGGTGTTTTTCAAACCCTAAAAAGAAAATTATCTCCGTCATATTTGGAGCCAGTGAGATGATCCGGTGCGGAAACTTTTGAGCAGCCGCTGACGGCAAACAGTGAAGCAAAATGAGAAGGGATAAAAAGATAATAGCGCGTAGTGCGCGACGCGCGGCGCGTTGAATCTTCATCCTGAATTTCAACCTTAACATGTCATTCATGATTTTCTTTCCATCGAAATAAATAAGGTATGGTTACCGTCCGTTTCATTCCCTTGCATTCTGCGATTGCCGAAACCTGATTTACGACATCGCCGGCTGCACTCAGCGCGATCTCATCCATAAGGGCATTGCCGGATTTCTCCACCGCGCCGATCTCAGCCGAACCGTGCGTGAGCCGCAGGGAAATCGCCCCGCGCCGCTTCCCAATACTGCGGTCCCGCCTCAATTCCTGCACGACTATCTCTTTGCCGAAAGCATGCTCAAACATCACCGCCAGCGCACGGTCGCACTCCCCTGCCCCGTCATTCGTCTCTGACTCTGATTCCATCGGTGCCGCCCTGTCATGCCTTGCACCGATGGTGTCTGAATTACCAGCATTGCCAGTTGGCAACGATATATCATCAACTGCGGCGGAATAATCTCTGCCGCCGTTGTGCAATGCATCATCAGGTTTCATGGCAGGTTCAATATCATGTTTTTTATCCTCCATTTCCTTCTGCGCCGGCAGGACATCGGGGGCTGAGTTTTCTGCTTCGGCTTCCATGATTTTTCTTGTCTTTTCAGGCTGCAAAATATTCCCTGAAACTGGAATTTCCCGTTTGTTGTATGATTTCTTTCCCTCTGAATCGGTTACTATGTCCGCGCGGCGGTAAACTATCTGAACGGCGATCGGCTCACCGTTTTTTACAATCTCCGAACGGGAAGAACGCCACAGCAACGAAGAAGGTATCCCGAAGATAATTGCGGTGTGAAAAACGATAGAGATTAAAAATGCAAGTTTAAAATTCATCCTCAATTTAACCTCAACCAGTATTTATAAAATAAAACAGTCTCTTCATCCGGGGAGGAAGAGACTGTGCTTTATCAAACAAAAAACACCTTCTCTTTCCCTCCGAAAGAGAACGCTCATCTTCAGGGTCGGGGCGGTATCCTGGCTTCCAGATCACCCTACTTGCCGCTCTTCCCGGGCGATGTCGCCCAGTGAGTTTTCAGCGTTCGTCCCTGGATACAGTTGCGGGGGCAGCGCCGGCGTCGCACCGGACTTCCCGCTTCCGAACCGTTTCTATTCAGTTTTGTTAAATCATAACGAGTTCTGATTTCCATGTCAAGATGTCATGCAAGTTTTGTGCCCTGTGAAAAAATATCCTGAATTACCCGCACAAGGGGGAAAGGGATGAAGAGGGAGAAAGAGGAATCATGAATACCACCCCGGCTCAAATCCCTTCTTGCCATGAATATGAATAGATAGTATATTTGTTAATTCAGTTCAACAGATCATTCAGGGGGTGATATGGAATGGTGCAGTGGATAAAAAAATCGGGGAAAGAATTTTATTTCAGAAACAAAATGGCTCTCCCGCTTATGTGCATTCTGACCTCAGTGTTGCTTGCGTCGCCATGCTTCCCGGCAGAAAAAGTCCTTGACGAAAAACTTGATAAGAACACGCTCAAACTGATGGCGCAGCATGGGCAACTCATCCATTTGGCTTATGATGGTGAGGAACTGACCTACCGCACTGTCGTTATGTTCGTGAACGCGCCGGTAGATATGGTCTGGGATGTGATCACTGATATAGAAAATTATGATAAATTTGTCCCTGAAATGCTGCCTCCGAAAATAATTAACCGGAAAAAAGACGAGATCACCGCTCACCATACAGTAAAAGTAAAAGTCATCGCCGGGATAAGCGCAAGCGAGAATTACGACATGCGGTATGTGTTCAAAAAACCGAGGGTATATATGTATGACCCGAAAAAACCGAAGAGAGAGCCCGGTTACTGGGAAATCGTGCCTGTGGACGGCAGCAGCAAGACGCTTCTTTTTTATACCGACCGTGCGCCGAATTTAAACGAAATGGGAACGATGGTGAAGACGATTGTCAGGATGAAGCCCGAACTCGGGCTTGCGCTCCAGGTCTCGCCCATCAGCATCCTTACAAAAGCCATGAAAAGCCGAGCGGAGGCGCTGGCGAAGAAGAAATAGAATTAAGGATTAAGTAGTAAGAATTATAGGGAAATTTGTGGTTAGTGAAATGGGAACGAAAATGAAGACCGGCTCCAACATTTCTGAATTTACGCACCTTAGTGCCGCTTACAGACGACAGGTGTTAGAGGAGAGTGTTGTCATCGCTGTTGGGAGCGCTATCTTGGCAGTGCTTGGCGTGCTTTTCGGCATTCTGTTTTTTACCAACGATGTTCAGGAAAGAGAACGGATAACAGCACCGAGAAAAATCCTCGTGGTTGCTCCGCATGAGGATGACGAAATGGTGATAGCCGGCGGCCGAATGATTGCCAATCAGCAATTGGGCGGTGAAAACTGGGTAGTCTATCTGACTACAGGCGCATCCATTTTCCG
Organism: bacterium; assembly: GCA_040755115.1. GTDB lineage: Bacteria > UBP15 > UBA6099 > UBA6099 > JBFMBQ01 > JBFMBQ01. The sequence continues at coordinate 1,985 of JBFMBQ010000271.1, read as the reverse complement.
CAGTCCCGCGCTGAACCGCATCTATTACCACCAGCGGCGGCGCGAGGCGGTTGAGGCTATGCGGACAATCGGAGTGCCAAAAGAACGACTCATCTTCCTCGGTCGCCCCGCACAGCATTACATCAAGCACCCTGACGAAGTGGAGAGCGCCATTAAATCCCTTGCCGACATCATCGCCCGCATCAGACCGGATGAAATCTTCACCGCCGCCTACGAAGGCGGTCACTGCATACACGACCTGGCAAATTTCATCACCTTCCGTGCCATACAACGCGCCGACTGGAAAGGCAAATTCTATGAGAGCACAGAATACAATCCCTTCCTTTCTTATCTGACTCCGCAAAAAATTATAAAAGTATTACTCGAGGCAATCCTTGCCGCCGAACCATCTCATCCTGTTATCAATGTTGAACCGCGCTTCATCCCAGACCACACCGCCAATCTCAAACGACACACCCCCGTCATACAAATACGGCTGTCGCGCCGCCAACTGTCGCTGAAACGCACTGCCCTCAAGCAGTACCGCACACAGAATTTCAAGGGCGACCTCGTGAAAAAATTCGCCTTCCCTGAGAAATACCGCCTCTACCCGGGCCACAACTACTGCGCACCGCCACTTGCATTCCGCGCCTCTTGGAACTTCTGCGCCGCTAAAAAACTCAATAATCTGCCGCCGGGAAAAAATAACTATGAAGCGGTCTACAGCGTCTGCCGCATCACCCTGAAAACCTTCCTGTCAACGCTGCCCGAAAAGGAGTGTAAAGATGGACTATCCAATTGAACTCCACATCAGTTCCGAGGAAGCAGCATCACGAGTGGAGTTGCTCGTGAGGTTTCCCTACATCGCGGCGCTGGGCTTTATTCTGCGCTTCTGGGGATTTTTCATCGTTGCCCTCTCGGTAGCACAGGCACTGCATATCCTTATACTTGGAAGGCGCAACCGGCAAATCTGGCGCTACTACAGGGCATTTCTCATTTTTAATGTCCGGGTTGACGCTTATCGCGGGATGCTCACAGACCGCCGCCCGCCTATTACCGGAAAAGACGGCATTATAGCAATTCACAGGATGTGAGTAGTGGCGCGCGGCTTTGCACCCCTGCATCTGTGTATATTTGTGTTCATCTGTGGTTCATTTTAATCGCCCGAAGGGCGCTAATTTAAAAATCCACCGGTATCCCCAATTTCTTCTGCGATTCACGGTATTCGTTCAGGTTTTTATCGGATATTATCTGAATACCGGTATCAACGATACGCGAGGCAGGCACACCTCGCAGAACCCTTTCAATACCTTCCTTGCTTATCCGATAGAGATAATCGGCGGTGCGATAGCCGATAGTGTAGGGACGCTGTGCGACGATAAGATTTATCACGCCCTGCCGCAGGCGTGATGCGAGATCGCGGTCAATGTCAAAACAGACAATCTTCACGCGTTCATAAGCGCCTGCTTCCATCGCAGCCTGCGCACAAACTTTCCCGCTCGTGCCCGCAGCCGCAAAAATCCCGACGATATCCGGATAATCCTTAAAACACCTGCGTGCGCTCATCAGGAGTTTTTCAGCGCTCTCCTCACCTGTTTCCGTCTTAACCACTTCAATCTTGTTGTATCGCTTTATGCTGTCAAGAAACCCCCTTATCCGTTCAATACAACTGAAAGTGCTCAGCGTCGGCGTGTGGATCGCCACCCTGCCCTGGAAATCAACTAATTGCGCCAGTTTGTAAGCGCAGGTCGTGCCGGCGAGGTAATTGTTGGTGCCGACAAAAAACTGCCGCCCCGAATCGGGTGAGTCCGTGTCAAAGGTAACGCACGCTATACCTGTGCTGGTAACTTTCCGCAGCGGTTGTAAAGTTTCCTGATAATTCAGCGGGGCGACGGCAAACGCCGTGATATTTTTTTCTCGTGCAAACTTTTCAAGCGTTGCTGCCTGCCAACGGGTTATCTCGCGCTCGTTTGAACTTTTGCCCGTGTAAACCATATATTCCATTT
>JBFMBQ010000270.1:0-2697 GCA_040755115.1 bacterium | reverse complement strand
CTGCTCCTCAATTTTCCCTGCCGCCAACAGAACGACTGGTGTATCAATCTTTGTGCCGCGCAGATAATCAAGATCAAGAAGAAAGGCATTTTCTCCCTCCGGCACAACCTTTTCTGCAATCAGAGGATCAAAGGGATTGAACAGATCAATGAATGTCCCTGTCAGATGTAGTTCATTCTTCAAAGCGTGTGCAATGAGGTATTTATCGCGGTGCAGAACAAGTGAATCCGCCGTGTTGAACTTCCCACCTGATTTTGTCTCATGTGCATAGCGCAGCAATTCCATCAGCAGTTGCACGCCTTTCGGATCGGCTGCGGCAAACGCAGGGCTTATGCCTGCGTATATCAGCGTGCCGCGCCCGCACTGTTTTTCCCACACGATGGGGTATTCATTCCACGCAAAATGTGTTACAGCCCCCTTGACATCGTAAGAAGTGAACGGCGGGGCGGGGTTTAGTGGACGAAGTGAGCGGAATGAAGCAGGGGTTGCATCGGTGGCGTTGATGGTTTTATCAGTAGAAACATCATCGTTTCGCAGTATTTTTCTATTTATCCGGGGGATGCCAACTTTTTCAAGGAGAAGATTGATCAGGAGATCATCCTGCGGCGCAGAAAAGCCTTTCTCCTTCCACCAAGAATTGATCAGGTTGAAGTCATCCGCGCCGCCGTAGAAAACGAGGACGCCGCCGCTGCGCACCCAGTCGGCGATGGCATCATTGTATCGTTCTTCCTCCGGTTTTAATGCATCGTAACTCAAGAGCAGCACGCGGATGTTCTTCAGATAATCCGACTCCGTTACACGCTCAATCGGCACAACTCTAACAGGGACGCCGCTTGTGATCAGAGGCAGCAGCAAACCATACATGGCGTCCATCGTCGTAGTGCCTATACCGCGCTGCCACATAAGGGTGTCCGCAGTAAGAACGCCGATGCCAGATGTGCCTGCCTCAAGCCTGATGCGCTCCGGTCGCATCGTGTGCATCTCTCGCTGCGCAGCCCACACTGTCAGAAGTTCTGTGGCGTAAGACTGCGGGAGCAGTTCGCTCTGATATTTCGTGCCGCCGAAGACGCGCTGTGTCCATGGTATGACTTCATAGCGCGTAACCTCCGGGAAAAACAGGGCAGCGGCGAGTGTGTTCTGATACCATTCGCGGTAGTCGCGCCAGCCGAAGTTGGGATCGTCTTCAATGGGGTCGGTGAGAAACCACACTTCTTTCCCCGTCCCCCTGACGAGATTATCAAAGTAACTGTATTCAAGGTATGCATATTCAAATGGGCGTGAGACGGGCGTTCCCGCAAGGTTATGGCGGTGGCGTGCTGTGCCTGTCCATACCTGCGCTATGAAGCCGTCAAGTTCAGGTATCGTCAGGAAGCGCGCGTGCGGGGAAATTATGCCCCAGTCGGCGTAATTGATGTTGCTGTGCGCTGGAATCACGCATCGGACGGCGGGGTTGAGTTGTTTTGTGTAGGCGAAGATTTCCTTGTAATAGCGGTAAAAAAGATGCGCCTTGAGGCGCGAGGCTTTGTAGTGCGAGTCAAGTGAGTATGACGGATTGCGCCACGGCTCACCGTAGAAATCGCGCCATTCCTTTTTAAACCCCTTGCTGAAGCCTGTGCTCACGAAAAATTCGGGTTCTTCCGGCAGAATGCCGTTTGTGCCCGCGCTGATGAGGCGGCTGACGATGTCTCTGCTGTAATCAATCCAGGCGCGTGTGGGGACAATCCATGCCCTCCCCGGTATCATCTCAAATGGGATGTAGCCGCGCATCATCTGGACAATTTCGGGATGTTCAAGCACAATCGGTTCGTTTTTACCGAGCCAACTTGCGCCGAACATCGTCCAGACCTCGTAGCCACGCTCACGCCAGGAGCGGATTCTTTCAGCATCGCCTGTGGTGTAAACGAAAGCAACATCGGTTCGTATGTCATATTCTTTCTGCCAGGGGGCTGAATCTTGAAACGCAGTATAGAAGTTGCTGTTTTGTTGAGGGGCAGCGGCATAGATGGTTTTACTCGCAGTTGATGCAACTACAAGATTTAACGCAGAGAGCGCAAAGAATAGGCATAGAGCGCAGAGGGAAAACACAGAAGATTTTTTTCTGCGCTGGAAACACGGAGAATTTCTTCTTTGTGCTCTTCGTGCCCTTCGTAGTCTCATCTTTTATTTCTTGGTTTTCTTCACACCGGCTTTGAGTTTATTTGTATAATTTTGGCGAGAATATTCTCTACATGCCGCAGCCAGGTGTGTTGCTCAATCGCTGTCTTTCGCGCCTGATCGCCGAGATTGTCGCGCAGGTTCTTATCGCGGCAGAGTTTTACGATTGCGGCGGCGAGCGCATCCGGATCAGCGGGCGGAACGAGCAGGGCTGTTCTGCCGTCCTCTAATACTTCTCCAATCTGATCCAGCCGGCTTGCGACGATACCGCGCCCCATTGCCATGTATTCAAAAAGTTTGGTGGGCGAGCCAAAGAACGGCGTGCCGTCAGGGTTTGGCACATGGGGTGAAGTAAAGATGTCGCAGGCGGCGAGCCATTTTGGTGCTTCCACCTGGGGAATTATGCCGGGCATGATCACGAAATCTTCAACATTATCATCAGCGATGTATTTCTGAACTTCAGGCATTTTTATTCCGCCGCCGATTATCAGAAAACGGACATCGGGAACTTCCGCAACAATAGATTTCACCGCCCGCGCGAGA
>JBFMBQ010000269.1:0-9491 GCA_040755115.1 bacterium | reverse complement strand
CGCGCCCTACATATCTGGATTTTTTGATTGGACAGCAGTGAATTAAACTCAAAGACAGCGGGGTGAGGTAAATTTGTAGAAAATTGCGGAATGCGGAGTGCGGAATGAAATAAAAACAGATTATTAATATAAAGGGGGAAAGGGGAGAAATTGGTGAAAAGGGGAAAGTTCAAAGTTCAAAATTCAAAATTTACTCTGGTGCAAAAAGCGCAAGGGGCAAATTGTAAGGGGCACAGGCACCCCCAAACGAGTTTGGGGGTGGCACATATTTCATTGTAAAATCGTTGCTGTAACAGCACACTATGTATGAGCACAAAAATACCACAGGCACAGAGGCATGCTCTGCACCTGCATGGCGCGTCAGAGTGAACATGCCCTGCATTTACTTTGCGTTTTCTGTTTTCTTTGCGTTTTCTGCGTGAGATAATTATATAAAATCAGAGCTGATTATTATGTATAATTGCCATTCGTCAACTTAATTCACGGCGTCTTTTAAACCGGCACCGGACTTGAAGATGACGGCTTTCTTTGCTTTGATCTTGATTTTTTCTCCCGTTGATGGGTTGACGCCGTTGCGAGCCGCCCGTTTTCTCACCTGAAAAGTGCCGAAGCCTACGAGTTGAACCGAATCGCCTTTTTTAAGCGCATTTGTGATGACCTCAAGTGCGGCGTTCAGTCCGCGTTCTGCGTCCGCTTTCGTTCCACCTGTTCTCTTTGCAATCGCCAGCACGATATCCGACTTGTTCATTGCCCCAACCTCCTTACAGATTTGCGTTCATTATAAGGCTACAAAGATGACGCTGACAAGGGGGTTAACATTTTAAATTGTGAGAAGTAAAATGTGAGATGTGAGATGATTTTTATGTTTAACCAACATAACATTACATTTCCTCTCCATGTCAACACCGCATATTCTCGTCTTTCATCTCCCGTTTTACATCTTACTTATGTGATTTTGCCGAAGGTCGGAGTCGAACCGACACGAGACTTGAAGTCCCGGCAGATTTTGAGTCTGCTGCGTCTACCAGTTCCGCCACTTCGGCGTGTTGATTGTGGTTTGTGCCCAATGGTCAGTGATCATTTTTAAATCTGATACAGCCAATCATTAACCACTTATTTATTGTCCAATTCTGTAAAAATAAATATAATGTAATTTTATTTTTCAGTCAATGTGTCGTAATTTTCAAACCTGGAAGTAAAGATAACTGAATGAAACAGATACTTGAAGTAAAAAACCTGACGACATATTTTCACACCGATGAAGGCACGGTTCACGCTGTTGAAGATGTGTCTTTTATGCTTAATGAAGGCGAAACGCTCGGCATTGTCGGCGAGAGTGGATGCGGCAAATCTGTTACTGCGCTGTCCATACTCAGACTTATACCGATGCCGCCGGGAAAAATTGAATCGGGGGAGATAATATTTGATGGACGGAACCTAATACACATGCCTGAGGAAGAAATTCGCCGCCTTCGCGGCAACCGCGTCGCGATGATCTTTCAGGACCCGATGACATCGCTGAATCCATTTCTGCGTATAAGCAGGCAACTTACCGAACCACTTGAAGTGCACAAAGGGATTACTCACCGCGAGGCGTTGAAACGGGCGATTGATATGCTTGCGCTCGTGGAGATACCATCTCCTGCGCGCCGCATATATGATTATCCGCACCAGTTCAGCGGCGGGATGCGACAGAGGGTAATGATTGCGATGGCGCTCATCTGCGAGCCGCGCATTCTCATCGCCGACGAGCCGACAACCGCGCTTGATGTAACGATACAGGCTCAAATTCTTGACCTGCTGAAAAAGATTCAGGCGGAGACAGGCACGGCAGTTCTTCTCATCACGCATGATCTGGGAATAGTAGCCGGGATGTGCGACAGGATTGTGGTTATGTATGCCGGCAGGATTGTGGAATCGGCAGCGACTGAAACGCTTTTCGGTCAACCTCTTCACCCTTATACGCTCGGGCTGCTCCGCTCGCTGCCACGCCTTGACCAGAGCAAAAAAGAGCGGCTTACGCCAATAGAGGGCTTGCCGCCTGATCTCATACACTTCCCGTCGGGCTGCCACTATTCACCGCGTTGCGAACTCGTCGTTTCAAGATGCCGCGAGGAGGCGCCGCCTTTGATGAAAGCGGCTGCGGGGCGGATGAGCGCGTGCTGGAGATGGGATGATTTAGTTGCAGGTTAGTGTCTTAGCAGTCAAATCTTGCGCAAAATGGCAAAGAAATTTATTAACCGCAGAGACGCAGAGAGCACAGAGGAAAAAACAGAGAAAATTTTTTGCGCCTTCGGCGCAAAAAAGATTTCTTTCTCCGTGCCTCTGTGGTTTCATTTTTTATTCTTTTTTGGTTCTGGCTCGTCCAGGTTAGGAACAGCGAGACAAAAATGCTGCTGAAGGTTGAGAATTTAAAGGTGCATTTTCCGATAATCGGTGGTTTCCCGTTTCAGCGGGAAGTTGGAAAGATACGGGCGGTGGACGGGGTATCGTTTGAGTTGCGCGGCGGTGAGACGCTCGGTCTTGTGGGCGAGAGCGGGTGCGGGAAGTCAACGACAGCGCGGGCGATACTGCGGATATTATCGCCGACTGAAGGGCGCGTGATATTTCAGGATAAAGACCTTGCAGCCATCGGCGGAGCGGAACTGCGCAGTATATACCGCCGCTTGCAGGCAATCTATCAGGACCCTTATGCCTCACTCAATCCGCGAATGACGGTGAATATGATCATTGCGGAGCCTCTTCGGGTGTTTCGTCTTGTAAGCGGTATTCAACTGCGCCGTCGGGTGCAGGAACTGATGGAACTGGTGGGGCTTGATCCGCGCTACATCAACCGCTACCCGCACGAGTTCAGCGGCGGTCAGCGGCAGCGCATCGGCATCGCGCGCGCGCTTGCTGTAAACCCTTCCCTTATAATATGCGATGAGCCTGTGTCGGCACTGGATGTTTCAATTCGGGCGCAGATTATAAATCTCCTTGAGGGACTACAGGAAAAATTTCAATTCTCATATCTCTTCATAGCGCACGATTTGAGCGTTGTGCGGCACATCAGTAATACCGTCGCCGTTATGTATCACGGATTGATCGTTGAACAAGCGCCGACCGGTTCCCTCTTTCAAACTCCCCTCCATCCCTATACACGTTCGCTTCTGTCGGCGGTGCCGATACCTGATCCGGTGCTTGAAGCAGAGCGAAAGCGTATAATTCTCACAGGAGAAGTGCCTGGTCCGGATGTTGCCCTTCCCGGCTGTGATTTCTATTCACGATGCCCTGAACGGATGCCGAAATGCGAGTTTACTGCTCCTGAATATCTAAAGGTTGAAGATGATCACTATGCTTCATGCCTGCTTCTTCATTAACTGGACTTGCGTAAATTTAAATGCAGACCTACAGAATATGCTATAGAGATGAGAGGTTTATAGTCTGTTGTTATTTGATTGCGGTTGCGCTGCTGGAATCGTTGTTCGTGTTGCGTCTTTCGTCTTTTTCTTTGTCCGATTAACGACAGACGAAAACCGATTCGAGCCGCGCAACCGTTCAACGATTTAAAAATGCACAAGTTTAGTATCAATCTATATCAATATAAAAAGGGCTCTTTCTTTAAAGCAGGATTTTTTGTATAATAAACACAATGCATGTAAATTATATCAAGCGGAATTACAATTATCTTTTAACTATTTTGCATTGGCAGTGTCTAAAATGATGACAAATACTTTTACAGAGAGGAGGTGAAGTGTAATGCGAAGATTGAAAGTGATTTCGCTCATTTCCGCTTTGCTGATCATGGTATGCGCCCTGCCTCTGTTCGCTGAAGGTCCAGGGGGAGGTCCGGGGGAAAGGGAACGACGCGGTGCGCCTGAGTTCCCGTTACATTTAATTCTGAACCCTGACATCGCAAAGGAAATCGGCTTGACCGACAGCCAGCAGGATAAGTTGCACGATTTACTTATGCAGCACCAGAAAAGTCAGATCACGCTGAGGGCAAAGATTGAAGTTGCTGAACTGGAACTACAGGATTTGCTGGAGCAGGACGACCCGAACATAAAGGAAGTTGACAAGAAGATTGAAGAAATCGGCAAATTAAGGATTGAAGACGGCAAGGCGAATATTCATCTGGTTTTTGACGCGAAAAAGATCCTCAAACCGGAGCAGGTAGAAAAAGTCAAGTCTTTGATGAGCGAACGCGTGAGGGAAAGAAGAGAGCCGCCGCCCTTCCGTGAAGGGGCAGGCGAAAAAGTGAAGGAGAAGAAAGAAAAAATTAAAAAAGGCGATAAAGGCGAGAAGGGCGGGCAGGCGCCGTGTTTTAAAGAGGGGGAAGAGGGATCTGGTATTGGTTCTCCACAGGAATAACTTCATATTTTTTATGGAAATGTATAAGCGGGGATAAATGCCCCGCTTTTTTGTTGATCTCTCGTGCGGCGGCATCCGAACTGGCGTGATTTTATTTTATATGTTATTATAGACAACGCTGTTTGACGAAAACGGTTGAACTTGACTGACTATCCGAAATATATAAACGGAGAAATGTGTGAATAAGAAATCAGGGATAATCTACAGCGACCGTTATCTTGATCACGATACGGGCACTCATGTGGAATGCGCCGACCGCCTGATTGCGATACGAAGGGCACTTGAGGGGGCATCGTGGAATAAAGAACTCCGGTGGCTTGAGCCGCGGAAAGCGGAAATATCGCAAATCGCTGCAATACACGACATAGATTATATTGAACAGATTCAACGCATCTGCGAGCGAACCACAGGATTGCGCTACCTGAATCCTGACACCGCTGTATCGCCGCAGAGTTACGATGTGGCATTACTTGCGGCGGGCGGCGTCCTGACGGGCGTTGATGCCGTCATCGGTAGTTCGCTGGATGCTTTCTTTGCACTCGTGCGTCCACCGGGGCATCACGCCGAGCGCGGCGACCCGCTCGGCTTCTGCCTGTTTAACAATATCGCCGTCGGTGCACGCTACGCACAGGAACAGCACGGTGTTGAACGCATATTCATACTGGACTGGGATGTCCACCATGGCAACGGCACGATGCACTCATTTGAGGACGACTCAACTGTCTTTTTCGCATCGTTCCATCAGTATCCACACTATCCGGGGACGGGGCGCGTCTCCGATGTCGGCAAGGGCGATGGCACAGGCTTCACATTAAACTTCCCGATGCCTTCGGGTTCTGCCGATGCAGATTATCTTTTTTTGATGGAGGCGATTGTCGCTACCGTCATCAGGAAATTCCAGCCGCAACTGCTGCTTATCTCCGCTGGATTTGATGCGCACCGCGAAGACCCATTAAGCGGCATCATGCTGACAGAAGGCGGTTATTCGGCGATGATGGAGATAGCGGCATCAGCAGCGGGTCTGGATTGCCCTGTGGGGCTCGTGCTTGAGGGCGGCTACAACCTGCATACATTATCGTCGTCGGCAGCGGCAGTTGTGGAGACACTCTTAGGGCATCATGCGCCATACAGCGCGGCGAGCGCGCCATCAAAGTTTTCAATAAAATTAGCGGATGATTTACGCCAGAATCATCCTTATTTACAACACAAATAGAGTGAGTTACGGGTTCAGAGTTACGAGTTCAAAGTTTAAAAACTCGGAACTCGGAACCCAGAACTCGCAACTCGCAACTCGGAATTGATGACTGATTACTAATGAGAATAATTTTCCTCGGCACGAGCGGCAGTCTTCCAACTCCAAGATATAACCTTCCCTCTGTTTGCCTTCTGCGTGAGGGGGAGATGATGCTGTTTGACTGCGGCGAAGGGACGCAGACGCAAATCATGCGCAAGGGGATCGGCTTCGGTCGCCTGACGCGCATCTTCATCTCGCACCTGCACGGCGACCACCTGTCCGGTCTTATGGGACTGCTGATGAGTCTCACGCTGCTTGAGCATGATCATCCTCTGACAATTTATGGTCCGCCGCAACTTAAAGAATTTATACACTCACTTGAGCAAAACATACACCTGAGATGTGATTTCGGAGTGGAAATCAAGCCGGTGAAAAAAGGCGTAATCGTGGAAGAAGAGGAATATGTGATTGAGGCAGAACCCGTGCGGCACTCGGTGTCCTGCTATGCCTTTGCGCTTCAGGAGAAGATGCGCCCCGGGCGGTTCAACCTTGAAAAGGCGCAGGAATTGGGGATACGGGAGGGACCGCTTTACGGGCAATTACAGCAGGGGAATCAGATCAAACTTGAAGACGGGCGGACAATCAAGCCTGAGGAAGTGCTTGGACCGCCGAGGCGGGGGCGGCGCGTGGTCTATGTAACGGATACGCTTTACCTACCGGGCCTGGTTGACTTCTGTCGCGATGCAGACCTTCTGATACACGAGGGTATGTTTACGGAAGATATGATTGATGAAGCGAAATTCCGCAAGCACGCCACAGCAGCACAGGCGGCGGCACTCGCACGCGATGCCAATGTCAAAAAACTCGTCCTGATTCACATCAGCCCGCGCTATTACAACCGCACCGAACTGCGCGATGAGGCGCGAAAAGTTTTCCCTGAAACCGAGGTTGCTAAAGACTTAATGGAGATAGAGGTGCCGTATGCTGAATGAAATTCAAAGGTTGAAGGGGATAAAGAACTGCGTATTTTCAATTCAAGACCTTATAATTCGTTTTCTTTATCAAACACACAAATTTCAAAAACTAAACGCTTTCACTTCGGATCACATCTTCCTTTGTTTAGCCCACCATTCTAATACTTTTTCTCTATCATTATTAAAATTTTTACCTGTTATTTTTTCAATGATCTCTACCCCATCTTGGCGAATCCTTTTTTCGCGATATTCACGATCGGGGTTTTTATAATTGATCATTTCATCTACAACTATCGGTATTGCTGTAGTACCGATTTTAACAACATGGCGCTTAACAGCCTCATAAGGACCTGCTGTATAATTTAAAAAGAATCTCAATCTGTTTATATTGGAGAACTGAAAAAAATACATGTAGATTATGAAAATGATTGATAATACAAGTAGTATTTGATTTGTAACTTTCCACCAGTATTTATAAATAGAATCTGTAGAGTATTTTGCAAATGCTGATTTTCCTGATTTTACTATCCACCAGACGAAAAAACATAGAAATGGAAATAATGGACTTACAAAACTGATGATTGTCAATGCAAAATAAATTAAGATTCCTTTTTAGAAAAGATTTTAAGTATGGTTTAAACCATGGCATTGATTTGCTTTTATAAAATAAAATTTGCATCCTTCCTGCTAAAAACCACCACATAAAAAACAATGGGATCCAATATTTCAAAAATGGGAAATAATAATCAGTCAAATACATAATACAAATGCCACAACCATAGCATTTATTAGGAACAACGATTAACAATATTAAAATTATTAAGATTTTCTTCATAGGAAGATTTAGAGGCTATAACAAAATGAAGGAATTTCTCTGTAGCGCAGGCTTCTAGCCTGTAAAACCAAAGCAGGCAAGGATGCCTGCGCTACAACAAACAGGTGTCAGGTATAAAATATTACTTCTAATCATTTTACCCCCTTAAGAACAATAGGTGGTCAATACAACACAATAATTTTTTGACAATCTTTGTGAGTCTTTTTCTGATTTTATTTGCTGTAAACAATTTCACCACTTTGAGCAAATTGAGAAACAAGCGAGCGTCCTCTCTTAAAATCCGTCGGCGACATTGTTATTATATCAAGCGGAATCAAATATCTATCCATCAATCTCCATTCAATATCGCCTAACATCTTTGCCCTTTCAAATATCCCTTTTCCGCTGAAATCTTTTGAAATTATTGCGACATCAATATCACTGTCTTCTTTATAATTCCCTCTTGAATGAGAGCCGAACAGGACAATTTTTTCAATTTCAATACCTTTGTCTTCTAATAGATCCTTTAAATAATTTATTGCCTTCTTAACCTTTCTTTTATCCATTTCAATACCTCATCAGTCCTTTTCAGAATATTCCCTGCTTTTTGTTTATCATATTCTTTTAACAAAATCTTTAACTCTTCTGGATACCTCGTAGGGATACTAACCCGGTTTAATTCGGTAATGAATTCTTTCAAATTTTCAGGGAGTAATATACCCGCTTTTTTAGTCAAATAAATTAGGCTGTGAGTTTTTGTTGGTGTCTCATTTAATATCTGGGTATATAAACCCTTTAATGCCTTTTCAATAGATAAATGGCATATAAATACAGTATAAATATATTTGCCCGTTTTGAATAATGCATCTGCTACACTGAAATCATATTCCGCCTGCGTGAACCATTCCTCCGGCGATTTTAGTTTTGATCCCATAATTGCTTCTTCAAATCAAATAATCTTCGCTCCCAGCACGCGTTCCATTTCCTTGAGGGCGAATTCGTGGGCGGCGTGATCAAATGAGTCAATGCACTTTCTATCAATTATCACTTCGTATTCCCTGTTGCGGGCATCGGCTGCGGTAAACATAATACATATATTGGTGCAGACGCCGCACAATTCAATCTTTCTTGCTCCGAGGTCTTTGAGAATACTGTCAAGTTCGGTACCGAAGAAGCCGCTGTAGCGCCTTTTTTTCACAATGGTATCGTTCGCCGCGGGGTGAAGGTCTTTATGTATTTCCGCTCCCCATGTATCTTCCACGGCATGTGACGGGAACATCTGAAATTCGGGGTCGTCCTTTTCATGCCAGTCGCAAATATATATGACGGGTGTATTGTTTTCGCGGTATTTCGCAATTTTTTTCTGTATTTGCGGAATAACCTTCTTTACCGTATCGCCCACATACAGCGCGCCGTTCTCACTGACAAAGTCGTTCAGCATATCCACAACGATAAGAACATCGGCGTTCATCGCAGATACCCCCTATGTGTCACCCCCAAACTCGTTTGGTGGTGTCTTCTCTTAACCGCCTGTGAAGAGTGAATCTACCGCACGTCCCGCCTGCTGCTCGTTCTCAAGATAACGGGCGTCAACCTTCTTTAAGAATGCCGGGTCTTTTATCAAGCGGATAAAATCCAGTCCTGAACCACGAATTTCGTCTTGAACTACCCTCAGATACTCAACGGCTGCCGTTACGATTTTTTCCACTCTTTTCTCCAGCCTGCCGTTCTTTGTTGACAGCGCCGCTGCAAATTCTTCTACTGCCCTGTCAATACTGCCCCAGTCAAAATGCAGCAGTCCGTGACGGATACGCAATCCGGGCATAAGTTCTTCGGCGCGGCAGCGATTTATCATCTCTTCCATCAACTGGTCTGCTTCCTGAAAATTCTTGTCCTGCACATTCTCCTCAAACTTCGCATAATCGCCGCGCCCTACCGCAATGGCAACCTTCTTGTCATAATATCTCACAAATGCGCTGTTAAGCAAGGTGTAGAACTTCGTCAAAAGGCTGTCCGGGGCAAGGAGTTCCATCACCGAACCAAGCGTTTCCTTTTCGGTGATTTCCTGCTCTTTCATCTTTTTGTTTCTCGCTTCCTCTTCTTCCCTGTCGCGCTTCTC
>JBFMBQ010000268.1:0-3618 GCA_040755115.1 bacterium | reverse complement strand
AAATTATACATTCCGCGTTTGAATCTTGTAAAGGGCGAGGAGGAAGTGTTTGTATCGTTAAATACTGAGTCCAAACCCCGACACAGAACATCTTCTCTAACCTATTCAATTCTCCTGTTTGTATCCACATAAAACTTGTCATTATGTTTCTGCTTGCTTATTTTATGATCAAGAAGGAACAATGATGCAAAGGCAGGGCAGGTAATGATGGAAGTTTATGAAACAAAACCATTCTTCCGCGACCGTGCGGATGCCGGCAGGCAACTGGCGCAGAGACTGACGCAATATGGAGGCGACAGCACAATAGTTTTCGGCATTCCGCGCGGCGGTGTCCCTGTCGGGGTTGAGGTGGCGGACGCTCTTGGCGCCGCATTTGATATTATTATCCCGCGAAAGATCGGCTTTCCCGATAATCCCGAGGCAGGCTTCGGGGCGGTTACCGAAGACGGCTCAATTGCCCTGAACGAACCGCTCGTGAGGCGTTCAGGTTTGACGGAAAAGGAAATAATGCACCAGGTAGAAAAGGTTCGGCGTGAGGTTGAACGAAGGATAAGCGTGTTTCGCGACAAGTTGCCGCCATCTTCGGTTAGGGGTAAAACTGCTATCATTGTGGACGATGGTCTTGCAACAGGTTTTACCATGATCGCTGCCATTAAATCTATGCAAAAACGCGGTGCGGCGACAATTGTTGCAACTGCTCAATCCGCTGGTAGATGAACTTGTATCCGTCATCGTCGCCAGAACCTATTATTTCGCTGTGGCGAGTTTCTATCGTTTCTGGCACGATCTGGATGACGAAGAAGTATTTGCACACATAGAAGATTGGAAAGAAAGAAGCGCCTCATGGAAAAAACGGGTGAAAACGCACGAGGCTTAATCATTAATATGTCTTGCTCACGCAATGGAAGGGAAAAACAAATGCAAAATAATTGTGCGGAAAAAGACAAAAAAGATTTTATTAAAAAAATCGTGTTTGTTACTGTTGTATTATTGCTCGTAGGGAGTGATTGTATGCGCTCGAAAAAGAATGGTAACTCTCAAGAGATGGCATTTCAGAAAGACGAAAAACTTGAAAAAGCGACCTTTGCAGGAGGCTGTTTCTGGTGCATGGAACCGCCTTTTGAGGAGATTGAAGGCGTTGTTGAGGTAATTTCGGGCTACACCGGCGGCAATAAAAAGAACCCGACTTATCAGGAAGTGTCATCGGGCAGAACAGGTCACGCTGAAGCGGTTATGGTCATATTTGATCCATCCAAAGTAAGTTATGAAGAACTTCTTGATGTGTTCTGGCGGAATATTAACCCGACAGATCCCGGCGGTCA
This sequence comes from bacterium, assembly GCA_040755115.1. Taxonomy (GTDB): domain Bacteria; phylum UBP15; class UBA6099; order UBA6099; family JBFMBQ01; genus JBFMBQ01. The sequence continues at coordinate 2,296 of JBFMBQ010000268.1, read as the reverse complement.
GTTTGTTGACAGAGGGACACAATACAGAACCGCTGTTTTTTATCACAATGAAGAACAGAAACGATTGGCGTTAAAATCAAAGGAAGAACTTGAAAGATCGGGAAGGTATGATGAACCTGTCGTTACAGAAATCATTAAGTTCACAGAGTTCTTCCGGGCCGAGGAATATCACCAGGATTTCTACAAAAAAGACCCGAAGAAATACAAATCGTACAGCAATCTTTCAGGTCGGGACCAATACTTGAGAAAAATCCGGGAGGGGAGCAGGATGAAATACCAGTGTGCGAGCGGAAGGAAATTTGAAAAACCCGCAAGGGAAAAACTTGGTGAAAAATTGACCCCGCTTCAATACAGCGTAACGCAGGAAAGCAACACAGAAAAACCTTTTGACAATGAATATTGGGATAACAAAAAAGAGGGCATCTATGTTGATGTCGTTTCCGGAGAACCCCTTTTCAGTTCACTTGATAAGTTTGACTCAGGCACAGGATGGCCCTCCTTCAAGAAGCCCCTTGAAACTGAAAACATCGTGGAGAAAGAGGATAGAAGTCATTTTACGGTGAGAACAGAGGTGCGCAGTAAACATGCCGACTCACACCTTGGGCATGTATTCCCCGATGGTCCGAAGCCGACAGGAATGCGTTATTGCATAAACTCCGCTGCTCTCAGATTCATCCCGAAAGAAGACCTTGAAAAAGAAGGATATGGTGAATATAACGCCTTATTTGAAAAATAAATTTTATTGTGCTACTCCAAATTTTTCCCTAAAACAACATCCTGGTATTCTTTTAACAGTTCCGGATATTCAATAGAACCATGGTGGTGAACCTGTTTCCAAGTTCCATTCACTAATTTAAAGACTCTGGTCGTTCTGATTTTTAAATCAATAGTTTTATCGCCTTTGACAAAAGTTCCTCTTTCTCTTCCTACAGAATAAAATATCTCTTTGGTTACATGAATTGAATAATCATAATATTCCACATAAACTTTTGCTGGTCCATTGAATATCTTTTCATAAACTTCTTTTATCTCATTCCATCCTCGTTTTATTCCTCCAAGCGGGTTATCCATAGCGATTTCTTCCGTTTGATGCCAGTTTTGAGACATCATATCCATATCTCTATTATTAAAAGCGCAGTAAAATTGCGCTAAAGCCTGAACTGGCTCTTTTAAATCGGAAAAATTCTCTTTGCCTGTAATTGCCTGCACAGCGGTCTTCATATTTTTACCTCCCGAGGTGCAATCGGTCTTTTTAAGGGCACGATAAATGGTATCTCAACATCTGTGTAATCTGCGGAATCTGTGGATTATCTTTTCCAGTCCACAGGGCGATTTAACTTTGTTAATCTATGTCAATCCGCATCTGAAAATTATTGCTCAAAGTCAATGCAGTTTATGAGGTCTAATACTCTGCGCTCTTCGCGCATCTGAACGAGCATGTTTTCGGTAACGGTATCGCCTTTCGGGGCGATGAGGCTGCCGTCTTTGTCAATGAGGTCTTTACCGAGTGTGCGCCCGATCAGATAGGCAAGTCTTTTGTCGGTTTTTGTATCAATCTGTCCTGCAACTCGTTGTTTTTCGGGCGTTTTTTCAATTTTTTCCTTCGGTTCAGGGCGCGGCGCAAAAAGCCCGCGTCTGCCGCTCTCACGCAGCGGCAACCGGTCAAGTATCCCGCTTATCTCTTCCCCAATCTGGGCGATCCGCGATGAAAGAAGGCTCTCTATCTGACTGCGAAGGTTGTCTCTCATCATAACTTCAAGTTCTTCAAGGAGATGTCTTCGGTTTTCTTCCCGCGCAGTTGAATTGATTCTCAGGAATTCCTCCGTCTGACCGGTAACGAATGCGCGCAGATTTTCAATGCCTTTTTCAATGCGTTCGGTGAGTGTTTCTTCTTTCGTGCTCCCGACAACTTCCAGCAGGATTGGCGTTACCGTATCAGCAAGGTTCCGGATTTCCGAACGCAGACTCGCACCCAGTGCGTATTCCGCTTCGCGCAGTTCTTCAATCTTTGAAGCACCAGGCAGCGTGTCAAGTATATTCTTTTCAAGACTCAAGAGGGTTTGTTTGAAATCTTTCATTATCTCGTACTTTATAGAATTCCACTCATTTTGCAGCAGTGAGGGCAATCGTTCCGTGCTTTGCCTTTCCATAGCTGCTTTGAGGCGACTTTCTATTGCGCTTGCTGTCTGCTCAAGCAGCACAGTGAAACCTTCCAATATGAGCGCAATCCTCTCATCCAGCACCTTTCTCATGCGTTCTTCAACGAGGTTTTTAATCTCTTCAGGGATTTTTTCCC
>JBFMBQ010000267.1:0-7163 GCA_040755115.1 bacterium | reverse complement strand
GAAGAAAATCAAAATCTGAAGGATTTGAATTTCAGGGAAATCGCTGTCCTTTTGCCGATCATCATCCTGATTTTTTGGATTGGCATTTACTCGCGCCCGTTCCTGCGGACGATGGATTTCTCTGTGCGCGACCTTCTGTTGCAGGTTGAGCAAAAGCATCAGGAGATTTTGATCCGCGAAGCACGCTAATTTCGTGTGTGGGTAATAAATATGGGATCATTCATTACTGCAAACGATCTAAGGCTTATCTTTCCGCAACTGGCGATGGCGGTGTTCATCGTGGCGATACTGCTTTCCGATTTAATGTTCCGTCCGAACGAGAAAGGGCACACAGCGTTTTTCTCGTTTGTGGCGGTGGCGATGACAGGTTATTTCGTTGTGAAATTATGGGGAGCGTATGATTCGGCGTTCGGCGGTATGGTGCTGGTTGACAACTTCTCGCTTTTTTTCAACCTGATTTTTCTTATCGGCTGCGCACTGACGATACTTCTCTCGCCGCGCTATCTCAATAACGAAGAGATAACAGCAGGGGAATACTATGTCATTATTCTTATTGCCACCTTTGGAATGATGATCATGGCATCGGCGGGAAATCTGTTGATGGTGTTTCTTGGGATTGAAGTGCTGTCCATCGCGCTGTATGTACTTGCGGGCATAAACCGCAGGCGTCTGGCATCGGGAGAGGCTGCGCTGAAATATCTTCTTTTAGGGGCATTTGCAACGGGCTTCCTTCTCTACGGCATCGCAATGATCTACGGCGCAACAGGCACGATTGAACTTGATAAAATTGCTGAATATCTCGGTGGAATAAGAGGCGCAGAACCGCTTCTGACAATTGGAATTATTCTTCTTCTTGTGGGTTTCGGATTCAAGGCATCACTCGTGCCGTTTCATTTCTGGACGCCTGATGTTTATCAGGGCGCACCGACACCCGGCACAGCCTTGATGTCAACGGGCGCGAAGGCGGCAGCGTTCGCCGTGCTGTTCCGTGTTTTCGCTACGGCGCTGCCGACAGTGAAGTCAGAGTGGTGGGCGGCGTTGTGGGTACTGGCGGTGCTCACGATGAGCGTGGCGAATGTTACGGCGCTGTGGCAGGACAATGTGAAGCGGATGTTAGCCTACTCAAGTATTGCGCATGCCGGCTACCTGCTTGTGGCGGTGCTTGCGGGCGGCGAGATGGGCAATGCGAGTCTGCTTTATTATCTGATGGCATACACACTGATGAACATGGGGGCGTTTGGCGTAGTGGCGGCGATGGGGCGCAAGGGCGAGGCGAACGAAGGTATTGAAAGTTTCCGCGGCATCGGTTACCGCAAGCCGTTTATGGCGGCGCTGATGACATGGTTTATGCTGTCGCTCGGCGGCATACCACCCACGGCGGGGTTTGTTGCGAAGTTGTATGTCTTCGCCGCAGGCGTGCGCGCCGATATGATCCCTCTTGTCGTAATCGCCGTCATCAACGCCGTAGTCTCAATTTATTATTATCTCCGTGTTGTCGTTGTAATGTATATGAGTGACCCGGAAACACACGATTCCGAACACCGCAATCCGCACACCGAATTACGCAATCTATCAGGTTTCTTCACCGCATTCGCACTTATTCTGTGCGCAGCAGGAATTTTAGCACTCGGAATATATCCATCTTTTATTCTGAAGATTGTTCAGACCTCAATACTCACAGGATTTTAATTTTTTCTATCATCTTTGTTATTTCACTATCAGAATCTTACAAAAACAATCCGCGTAATCCGTGGAAGTCCGTGCCAAAAGAAATTTGTTAAGACACGCGTTAGCCTGCATCAAAATATTGTATCCGTCAAAGAACCGACAGATGCTGCATTTTTTCTACTGCTGTAGTGATTTCATCAGGTGAATAAAGTCTGCCCCTGTCAATGCCGGGGCATAACTTCTTGAGGTCTTGCCAGGTTTTTTCATTTTCTATTGTTTCGCTCCAGAATGGGAAAGCGGCGCATTGCGCAGGACGGACGGGATATATGGAACAACCCTTTTCGTTGAGGAATATGCATGGTTTCTCCGATGGAAAATCAAGATGCCACATGTCGCCCCAGTAAGGCTTCAGAAAACGGGCTTTGAATTCTTCAGGGGTGAGATGTAAAGTTTCCGCTATCGCTTGAATCTCGGAAGCGTGCACGAACACATAGCCCGGTATCTCACAGCACCGCGTGCAGCCTTCAACACACTCAAACCGCAGCCCACTTCTCCAGAAAGTTCCATCACCCGCGCCTTTGATTGTTATTCTCCGCAAAAGAACCATTGATTTTATAAATATATGAATAAATTGTTTAATTTCAATATCCCATTCTATAATAGTAATGAGAATTTATAAAATCAGTCTTTTATTTGTTGCATATATTCTTAAAATAAGTATTAATGATTATCTGACACAGGGGGTAATATGAATTGTCCACGATGCGGCACTGAGGTTCCAGAAGACAGTAAATTCTGCATGCGGTGCGGCGGGAGTATGAAAGACCTTTTCTCCACTACTGCCGCTGCACACCAGACAAAACCCGAATCAATCCCGCGATTTCAGGTTGATAAACTCCTCTTCAATCAGAAAAAATTCTCAGTCGTGCCTCAATATTATGTCTTTGATGAAAACGGCAGCGAACTCTTTTTTATCCGCCGCCTCCTGCTCGCTCTCCGACGCCATGTCTATATCTATTCAGATAAATCACAGGAACATCTTCTCCTTACCGTGCGGCAGGACAGGATAATTGAATTCATCAATCGCCATTTCACAGTGCTTGACGAGGAGGGCAGGGCAATCGGCAGGTTCAGACGGAAAAACCTCATCAGCATCCTGCGCCGCACCTGGCACATTCTTGACCCCGAAGGCAGAAAAATTGGCGAAGCCATAGAGGACTCATGGGGCAAGGCGTTGTTCAGGCGGTTCGGTCCGCTCGGGGAATATTTCAAAACCGATTTCATCGTCCACCTGGGTGAGCGCGTCGTTGGCAAATTTATCCGCCGATGGACTATGTTTGACAGATATGTGTTTGACCTCAGCGCGGATGCGGAGCGCTCGTTTGACAGGCGGCTTGCTGTGTCGCTTGGCGTGTTGCTTGATTCGGCGGAAGGAAGATAAATGTGAAAATTAAGATATGCGGTGTTACGAACGAGGAAGATGTGCGCCTCATCAGCGATGCCGGTGCGGATTATTTAGGGCTTCTTCTTGATGTGCCGTCACCGAGAAGCCTTACGCTTGAACGCGTTGAAGGTTTGTCAAAAATATCAAGAGTGCCTGTTGTAATCCTTTTCTCTGACGCAGAAACCGAGAAAATTCAGAAAGCAGTTGAAAGAATTCGTCCTTATGCAATACAACTTCAGGGAAATGAATCCCCAGAAGTAATAAGCAACTTGAGAAAATATGTGACAACTGAAATCTGGAAAGCATTGCATTTTCCCGCACAGGGAGACGGCATTGTGCCGATAGAAGAAGTGAAACATAAGATGAAAGAATATGCGGAAGCAGGTTCAGACAAGATCATCCTTGACACCGTTGTCGTCAGAGAGGGAAAAAGAGAGCAGGGCGGCACAGGGAAAACGCACGACTGGGGTCTTGCGGAAGAACTCGCGGCGTTATCTGCGGTGCCGGTCTTTCTCGCCGGTGGGCTGAACCCCGAAAATGTATGTGAGGCGATTGAAAAAGTTCAGCCTTATGGTGTTGATCTGAGCAGCGGTGTAGAAAAATCTGTTGGTAAAAAAGACCCGCAAAAAGTGCGCACCTTTATCAAACGCGTGAGGGAGTGGATAGAATAAATAAATAAATGTCAAATGTAAAAGTTCAAAAGTCAAAATTTGAAAGTCAAAAATGGGAATACTGGAGCGGATTTTAAATTTAAAGTTGGCGAGAGCGGTGAAATCCGAAAAGGAAATTCACAGTGAAAGTTTGCAGAACAGAGAAGCAATTAAAAGAGCCGCTCGTGAAGAAGCAATGAAAAGATTGCATTATGACATAAAAGCCATAAATGATGCCCTATTGAAAGCAGAATCAGGCGAAATACTTGAAAAAGTAATCGCAGAATTAAACAGCGACCCAACGCTTTTAAAACCGGTTGATATAGAAATGTTCAATCGTTTACTGGAAAACCGTCGGATGCAATCATCTGGTTGAAACAGACGCAGAAGCAGGGGCGGATTTCAAACCCGCCCCTACCTCCCGAGAATCACTGGAAACAACCACAGGAAAAATATTGCTAACAGGAAAAAGCAAAAACCAACAAACATACCGACCACTGTCGCCATCAGATAACGGGCATTACCCTGCGATAAATATTGCGATATAAGTGCCGAGAACCCTCGCTTAGTATCTGGCGTAACCATTTTTTATATCCTCATAGGAGCATTTCGCATTTTCTCCTATCTACTACATCCTATCTACTACCTACTAAATTTACACAGTTCCACCCCTGCCTCACGGAGCATCTCAAGGGAGAGTTCGTCAGGATAATCACCTTCATATACGACCCTGCGGATGCCGGCATTAATAATCATCTTAGCGCAGGTGATGCACGGCTGCGTGGTGGAATACATCTGCGCGCCTGTGATGGAAAATCCATATAAGGATGATTGTATAATGGCGTTTTGTTCCGCGTGCAGACCGCGGCAGATTTCCTGGCGTTCGCCGGATGGTATGTTCATTTGCTCGCGCAGGCAGCCGCGTACAGAGCAATGAACGATCCCAGTTGGCGCCCCGTTGTAACCTGTGGCGAGAATTCGCTTATCCTTTACTATGATGGCGCCCACCCGGCGCCGCAGGCAGGTTGAACGCTCTGCAACATCATAAGTTATTTTCATGAAATACTCGTCCCAGGTCGGTCGCTCTTTGCTCATAGGAAACATTGATTAACAGGGATTTTTATTTTTTAATTTCATTCCATAATACGCCGTGACGCAAGTCGTTCAGAGATACCTCCAGTTTTTTTATGTCAAATGATCGCATTATTGACAGCAGCAGATAAGTGCCAGCCGGTATCACATCAGCCCTGCCTGGCTCCATCCCTCGGATTGTTTTCCGCTTGCCAACTGTTGAGGCGGCAAGCAGGTGGTATAATCGTTCCACTTCCTCAAATGAGATATTATAACCATGTATCTTTTTAGGGGCAAAAATCCGCAGCCGCTGCGCAATCATTGCGAGCGAGACAATCGTGCCTGCTACCCCTATGCCATGGTCTATGCGCTTCAAGGACAAAGAAGTTTTTGTCTCATTGATTTCGCCGTCAACATAATTTTGCATCTCTGCGAGTTCCGCCGATGACGGCGGATCGCTGCGGATGAACCGCTCGGTAAGACGCACGGCGCCTTCGTTGACACTCAGCCATTTTTCTAATTTATTTCCCCGCCCGAACACCAGTTCTGTGCTGCCGCCGCCGATGTCAATAACAAGTGCGGTTTCATCGTTGCTTATTTCTCTGCCGAGCACCGCGCCGCTGAAGGCAAATTTCGCTTCGTCTTCGCCGCTTATCACTTCCAATGTGATGTCCAGTCCCTTAACAGCGTCAATGAAAAACTGCTTGTTAGTCGCCCCGCGCAGCGCGCTTGTGCCGACTGTAATGATTTTTTCAGCCCCTGATTTGCGTACTTTATCCCTGAAGCGCTTCATTGTTTTCAGCGTCCTCTCAACCGCACTTGCCTGAAGGGTGCCTGATGAAAGATTCTCGCCGAGGCGTGTTACAGTATCTTCTTCGTATAAAGTCTTGAAAGAATATGTTTTTCCACCGTCAGCGATCATAAGAGCGCCAGAAGTGGCAGGCTTTTTTTCTGCCGCATTTTCACAATCAAAAATCATGAGGCGTGTTGTGTTTGTGCCGACATCAATTACAGCGATTTTCATTTTAAATTAGAACCACAGATTGACACAGATTGACACAGATGTATGGGCGCACGGCCGTGCGCCCATACAAAAATCTGTGAAAATCCGCGTAAATCTGTGTCAAAATATTTAATGTCTTCGTATTAAGATCATTTCCATGAGTATGAAACTGGCTGTTTTTCAGGATTAAGGTCAACATACAGGTAGTGGTCAACGAATTCTTCAAGGTGTGGGAGGTGAGAGATAAGGAAGATCTGCTGGAAGGTGGGTTTGAGCGACTGGAGTAACTGGAAAAAAAGTTCACGGCGCGACTCATCAAAGGAACTGAAGGGTTCGTCAAGGAAGAGGAAGCGGCCATGGTCAGAAGTGGAAGATGTTGCTGCCTGCGCGAAGGCGAGGCGCAGCGATATAAGGAGTTGATCCATCGTGCCGCCGCTGAGCGCATCAAGATGGATGTAGTCATTCTTTTCATAAGAAAAAACGCTGATGTCAAAATCGTCGTTGAGCCGCACCTTGTTGTATCTGCCTCGTGTGATGCGTGGGATAATCGTGGCGAAATAGGATTCCACCTGCGGCACGAGACGCCTCTTGATGTCCTGTCCTGTCTTGATAAAAAGTGTCTCAAGTTCCCTGTATTTGATTATATTTTCCTCCGCTGCCTGCGCATCCTTATGGAGCAACTGAATTTCTTTCCTGACATCCGTAGCGCGTCCGAGGTCTTTTTCAACGATTTTCGTTTCGTAGTCAACTCTGCGCAGGGCGGCAGTGAGGTCATAAATGTTTTTTTCAAACATCTCATGCCGTTCATAGAGCGAAGCAAACTTTGCGTCCGAGCAGTCAATATCCCGCGTCCCTTCGCGCAGTTCGTATAACTTTATCAGGTCTTCATCAATTTCTTTTATGATTTCCCTGCGGCGCGTTTCAAGTTCCTTTGCCTGCGCACTTTGAACCTGAATTCTTTCAATGGTTCGCAGATTGTGTTCAATTTCACGACGCAGTTCCTCGCATTGGAGGACGATCTCTTTCTTTTCCATGTTAAATTTGGTTTCATCCCTTTCGGTTACGCCGAGGGATTCCATTTCGGCAAGGTATCCGTTAAGAACCTCCCTTATACTTGCCATTTCTGACAGCAGTGATTCTATCTGGCTCATAACATCCTTTTTTCGGGAGATGATTTCCGTGAAGGATTGAACTTTATTCAGAAAATCAATTCTTGCTTGTTTTTTTTCGGACAGTAAACTTTCCGCATCAATGATGGAGATTTCCATGAATCGTTTGTTTTCAGGGATTAGTTTCCGAAGCGAATCGTAGGTGGCAAGAAGCGATT
>JBFMBQ010000266.1:0-7512 GCA_040755115.1 bacterium | reverse complement strand
AAAATCCCGCCGCCTGCGAGCGTCTATTGCTTGCGCTCAAACTATCAGGAAAACTACAGGATAATATCCATCTATGCGGGAAAGATAAAAAATAATGTAGGGGCGGGTTTCAAACCCGCCCTACAAATTAATCCGTTAATATACGCGTTAATCCGTGTAATCCGTGCCAAAAATTCTTAAATTAAAATTCCAGCAATCGTCGCCGTCATAAATCCAGCCAGCGTGCCGGAAATCAGAGCACGAACACCAAGACTTGCTATTTCCTTCTTTCGCTCCGGTGCGATCCCGCCGTATCCACCGATCAGTATCGCAATGCTCCCCAAATTAGCGAAACTGCACAGCGCATAAGTAGCAATGGTGATGGAACGCGGTTGAAGCACCCCGCTCGCAATAAGACCTTGCATCTTCTGGTAAGAAATAAATTCGTTGAACACCACCTTGATAACAAGCAATCTTCCAACCTCAATGCAATCTTCCCACGGCACACCCATGATGAAAGCAATTGAAGCAGGTATGTATTGTGCTATTGTTTTAAATAAAGTAAAGCGGTCTTTGAGCAGGAAATCAATCATACCTATAAGTGCAACAAAGGCGAGTAACATCGCACCGATTGTAGCAGCAAGTTTGAGCCCGACAGCAGCGCCATTGGCAGCAGCCTCAATCACATTCACATCGTCGCTTTTGAGAGACATCTTGACAACCCCGCGCGTAAGCGGTTCCTCAGTTTCAGGAATCATTAATTTTGAGATAGCGATAGCCGCCGGCGCGCTCATCACCGAGGCGGCAAGCAGATGCCCCGCGCTCGCACCGAAACTCACATACGCCGCCATCACGCTTCCGGCTATGGATGCCATGAACGCCGTCATCACGGTAAAAAGTTCCGAATGCGTCATCTTCCTTATGTAATCCTTCATTCCTGTGGTTGATTCAATGCCCATAAAGATTTCCATCGCAGCCATCAGCGCCTCCGCGCCCGATGCCTTCATCGTCCACTGCATTATCTTCGCCATCACCCACACGAACGCCTGAATGATGCGGAAATAATACAGCACACCCATCAGCGCCGAGATAAAAACAATCGTCGGCAGCACCTTGAATGCCACTACTGCGCCGATGCTGTAATCACTCACGAGTTTTCCGAACAGGAAAGTCGCACCATAATCGGTGAAATCAAGTATCTTCGTCATCACCACGCGCGCAGCATCAAAAACAACAAGTCCGGGGCGCGTTTTAAGTATCAGGAGTGCGAAAATAAACTGAAGTGCCACTCCCCATATCACGAGCCGAAAATGAATGCGCCTGCGGTTGACGGACAGCGCCCATGCAATGAGCAAAAATATCATTAACCCAGCGAAACTTATAAGTTTCTCTGTTAACATAGATAGTTATAATATTTTACATCAGCGTTAATCTGCGTTCATCTGTGTCTAAAAAATATTTTTGACGCTGATAACGCTGAATTTTATGATTTATACGGATTAAGTGCATGATGAAAACTTACGATTGCGTGTGCATCGGGTTGTGTGCGGCGGATTATTTGTGTCTGGTTGAGCGCTATCCGCGTGCGGATGAAAAAACGGTTGCAGTGGAATTTTCAAAACAGGGCGGCGGACCGGCGGCGACGGCTGCGGCTGCACTCGGGAAATGGGGAGCGAAGGTGGCGTTTGTCGGCAAGGTCGGTGATGACGAGGATGGGCGGTTTGTTATCGCCGAACTTGAAAAGATGAATGTTGATGTTACCAGCGTTATAGTCTCAAAGAAATCGCGCACGCCGAAGGCGTTTGTGTGGGTGGAGCGCGGCGCCGGACGCAGGACGGTGGTGCTTGACCGCACTGGCATGCAGCCTGTCAGGGCATCGGAGATAAGCAAAGTGCGGTTTCCTGCCGCAGGATTTCTTCTTATGGACGGACGCGATACCGACGCCTGCCTTCGCGCCGCAAAAATAACACACGATAACGGCGGACAGGTGATCCTTGATGCCGGCAGCCCACGCAAAAAAATGGATGCGCTTTTCCGCGCCACCGATTACTTTGCCGCTTCACACACCTTCATTCGGCATTATTTCGGCAGGATGAGCACAAAAACCGCCTGCCACCGAATACTTGAATCTGGACCGCGAGTTGTAGTCATCACGCTCGGCGAAAAAGGCTGCATCATAGCAACAAGGGATGAATTTCTTCACATCCCCGCTTTTCGTAAAAAGGATTTCATTGTTGACACTACGGGTGCAGGGGATGTCTTTCACGGCGGTTTCGTTTATGGACTCATTCGCGGCTGGGAACTTGAATTTTGCGCACGCTTCGCCAACGCCGCCGCTTTTCTTAAATGCGGCAAACTCGGCGGTCGCGCTGGCATCCCGACACTGCGTGATATTTATAAATTAATTTGATTTTTTTCGGCACGGATTACGCGGATTTACACAGATTAACACAGATTAACACTGTTTTTCAGTGTAATCGGTGAAGATCCGTGCCTAAATATTTATAAACTTCGCCGACGGCATACAGCGAACCTGTAACGCATACTATATCGGCGCGGCGCGAAGACCGCCCACTACAGCGAAGCACATAATTTAACGCCTCACCCATATTGTCTGCGCAAAATTTTATCTTGTGTTTCTGTTCAGCAACCTGTAATATTTCACCCGCCGTGAAGGCGCGGCTGAAAGACAAACTCACAGGCACAATCTCATCGGCAGCATCGGAAAGTATGCGCAGGACGCCGCGCAAATCCTTGTCCTTCATCATCCCCACAACGATTATGAGTCGCCTGTGCGGAATCTTTCGGAGCGCTGCCGCGAGCGCGCCTGCCCCCGATGGATTATGCGCTCCATCTATCAAAAGCAATCCGTGCCGCCCGAGTTTATGAAACTCCATCCGCCCGCCGAACCGCACTGCGCTAAAGCCATCATGAACATACTTCGGCGTAAGAGAAAAGCCCGCTCTCATCATCATTTTAATTGTTGTGAGCGCTATAGCGGCATTCTGCGCCTGAAATTCACCGGCAAGCGGCAGAAATAATTTATTTAATTCACCATCAAAAAGCCCTGTAACCTTAATATAGATTCCGTCAGTTGCCGATTTGATTACATTGCAGTTCACCTCATTTTCAACCTGAACGAGCCTTGCCCGCCGCCTCTTGCTGATATTCTTGAGGACTTTCATCGCCAATGGTCTTTGCTGTGCCGTAACGACAATGCCGTTATAAGGAATGATTCCAGCCTTTTCAGCAGCGATAGCGGGCAGCGTGCGCCCGAGAACCTGCATATGATCATGCCCAATCGGTGTGATTACCGCTGTCTCAGGTTTCACGATGCGCGTGGCGTCAAGCCGACCGCCAAGCCCAGTCTCAACAACGGCATATTCCACACCGCACCTGCGGAAATGCCACATCGCAAGCGCGGTCAGAATCTCAAAATAGGTATATTCCGATTGCCCTTCACGCGCTGCCTTCCTTAGTTCTTCCGCGCCTTCAACAAACTCTTTCCGAGAAATCATCCTGCCGTTTATCCGGATTCGTTCACGGAAATCCATCAGATGAGGGGAAGTATACAGCCCTGTCCTGAAGCCCGCCGCCTGAATAACAGAAGCAAGGATGGCGCAGACCGACCCTTTCCCGACCGTTCCTGCAACATGAATACTCTTAAAACTCCGCTGCGGATTTGACAGACGATTTGTGAGTATTTTTATGCCGCGCAGGCTGAAGGCAGGTTTCAGAGTGTGTGAATTTTTCTCGTAATTAGAGAACCTGTTAAGCCATTCAACGGCTTGTTTGTAACTGCGATGCACAACTAAATACTTAATTAAAAATTGGAAATTGTAAATAACATATTACTAAATTAAAACCACATATAAACACAGATTTACACAGAAGTAGAGGCGCATGGCAATTCGCCCTGCGAAATCCGTGTTATCCGTGTAAATCCGTGTCAGAAAAATATTCTATTCAACTCGCTCAAACAGTCCTGCCGAACCCATGCCGCCGCCGATGCACATAGCAACGACGCCGTAGCGCGCCTTGTGCTCCTGCATCTCATACACGAGTTGGGTTGTGAGTTTCGCACCCGTGCAGCCGAGAGGATGTCCGAGCGCAATTGCGCCGCCGTTGACATTGACTTTCGCCAGGTCAAGCCCGAGTTCTTTCACACAATAATACGCCTGTGAGGCAAACGCCTCGTTTATCTCAAAGAGATCAATGTCATCTTTTGTGAGACCGGTTTTTTCAAAGAGTTTTCGTATCGCATATAGGGGACCTACGCCCATAATTTCGGGCGGCACGCCGACACTGACATAATAGCGGTAATATGCCAATATGGTGCAGCCGAGTTCCTTCGCCTTTTCCTCGCTCATAAGAACGAGGGCGGCTGCGCCGTCATTCATCGGTGAGGAATTACCAGCAGTTACAGTGCCTTTCAATGCAAAAGCAGGTTTTAGTCCAGCAAGTCCCTCCAGAGTCGTGCCAGCGCGGGGACACTCATCAGTGTCAAAAACTACCTCTTTCTTATTCACCTTGTCATCTGCACCTATATTCTCAATGACGGCTTTAACTGGCACGATCTGTTCCTTGAATGCGCCGCTCTTTATTGCTTCCACCGCTTTGCGCTGGCTCTCGCAGGCGTAAGTGTCCTGCTCTTCCTTTGTTACATTGAAATTTTTTGCTACATTCTCGGCAGTGATGCCCATCGGGCAGTAGGTTTCCGACCATTCCTCCATAAGGCGCGGATTGGGACTCGGATTGAAGCCACCCATCGGCACCATCGTCATGGATTCAACGCCGCCGGCGACGCCGATGTCAATCGTGCCGGTCATAATTTTCGCAGCAACGATATGAATCGCCTCAAGCCCTGATGCGCAGAAGCGATTGATGGTTGCAGCGGGGACTTCCATAGGAAGTCCGGCGCAGAAATTGATGATTCGCGCCACATTCATGCCCTGTGATGCTTCCGGCATTGCGCAGCCGAGAATGACATCTTCAACGAGATTTTCATCTATGGCGGCGCGCTTAACTGCTTCCCTGACAACGATGCCGCCGAGGTCATCGGGGCGGGTCTGTGCAAGTATGCCCCTCTTTGCCCTACCGACGGCTGTGCGGCATGCAGAAACGATGACCGCTTGTCTAAGTCCTTCTTTTGCCTTTGTTTTCTTTGCTGTTTTTGCAGTCTTACCTTTTGCCATATTATTGCCTCCATGTATTTGATGTGCTTTGTGAGATGAATTGGATGGGAGATGGTAGACGGGAGATGGTAGACGATTTGAACCATATCCCATCTCACTTCTCCCATCTACCATCTCACTTCTCCCGTCTCCCATCTCAATTTTAATTCCTCAACGGCTTTTTCTTCATCAGCATGTGCTGCATGCGGGCGATGGATTTTTCCTGTCCGCACAGATGCACGAAAACCTCGCGCTCAAGGTCAAGCAGATACTGTTCGCTTACGTGCGTGTTTTCCGGGACATCGCCGCCGCAGACAATGTAAGCGACCTTTTTGGCAAGGTATAGATCATATTCCGTAGCATAACCGCCCTGGTGCATAGTCCATGCGATGTTGGAGAAAGCGGCAATGCCTGTTCTGCCTGGGACTTTTATGTCCTTGCGCTCGTGCGGTGGTCTGTAGCCAGCCTTGACCATTCCGAGAACGACATTTTTGGCATCGTTTATGCGGTGGTCGTGGTTGGCGGAGAATTTATCGTGCGGGCGCAGGATGCCGATGTCAACCGCTTCCTGCGCGCTCGTGGCAACTTTCGCCGTGGCGATTGCCTCAAATGCCCTGCCTATAAAGCGGACAGTGCTGACATCAACATCAGGCGGGATGTTCTCAACTGCACGCAGGCACAATTCCTTGCAGCCGCCGCCGGCAGGTATAAGTCCGACACCAACCTCAACCAGCCCGATGTAAGTCTCAGCCGACGCCTGCACGCGGTCGGCGCCGAGGACAACCTCGCACCCGCCGCCAAGCGTCATCTGGTGCGGCGCCACCACCACAGGGAACGGCGCAAATTTCATCGCCTGGTTGGCATCCTGAAAATCTTTACTCAACTGCTCAATCAAAGCAAAATTTTTCTGCGCAGCATTCATCGCAAGAAGCATCAGATTGGCGCCGACGCAGAAATTCTTGCCATGATTGGCAATAACAAGCCCGACAAAATCCTTGCCGACTATCTCAACGCTCTTGTTCATCATAGCGATGATCTGGTCGTCAATCGGATTCATTTCGGGCTGAAGTTCGGAATGGAACTCAAGGCAGGCGACGCCGTCGCCAATATCAACAAGCGATGCGCAGGTATTTTTGGCAACGACTCTTGAAGCATCGCTTTTCTTGATAACTTTAATATCAATTATATTCGGGTCAGGCGCAATTTCCCTGTAGGACTCGGTGGCAAAATCCCAGTAGGACATCCTGCCGTTCTCTGCCTTGTAGAACGATTCAGCGCCTTTTTCAAGCATCTTCTTTACTTTGTCAGGGATTTGGACACCTTCTCCTTCCATTTTTTCAACGGATTTCCGAACACCGACAGCATCCCAGCACTCAAACGGTCCCAATTCCCAGTTGAAACCCCATTTCATCGCATTGTCAACATTAACGATGTCGTCGGCTATTTCCGGTATGTGCTTTACGGAATAGAGACATACATTTTTTATGGAATTCCATGCGTAATGCCCTGCCCTGTCATCGGCATAGACGAGGTTGTGGAGCCGCTTTCGGATGTCGCTCTCGCCTTTGGCTGCCTTGATAGAGGGCGCATCAAGTTTCTGCTGTGCCTCGTATTCAAGCGTTTGTGGATTGATCACGAGGAGATTCTTTTCGCCCTCGCCCTTGACCATCTTGAAGAAGCCCGATTTCGCCTTGCGTCCGATGAGATTCTTTTCAATCATCTTTGAGAGGAATTCGGGCGGTTTGAAGACATCGCGCTCGGGGTCGTCTTTGACGCCCTCATAAACATTGTTGATAACATGGAACAAGGTATCAAGTCCGACGATGTCGGCAGTGCCGAAGATGGCGGACTTGGGGCGCCCCATCGGGACACCCATAATCTGGTCAATTTCATCAATTCTGTATTCGCCGCCGGCGACAGTGTGCATCACCGATGCCATGCCGTAAACACCGATGCGGTTAGCGATGAAGTTAGGGGTATCTTTTGCATAAACGATGCCCTTGCCGAGCACTTTTTCGCCGAATTCAACGAAGGATTTAACGAGAGCGGGGTCGGTGTGCTCGCCGGAGATGATTTCAAGCAGTTTCATATATCTCGGCGGATTGAAAAAGTGTGTGATGAAGAAATGCTTTTTCATCTCGTCTGGCATATCCACCGCCATTTCTTCAAGAGATAAGCCGGATGTATTGGAAGTAACGATGGTGCCGGGTTTCCAGTATTTAGCCACGCTGGTGTAGACCTTTTTCTTGATGGCGAGGTCTTCCTTGACAACCTCAATGACCCAATCTACATCAGCGATTTTCGCCATATCGTCTTCAAAATTGCCCGTAGTTACAAGACAGGCATTATTTTTGGAGAA
>JBFMBQ010000265.1:0-3767 GCA_040755115.1 bacterium | reverse complement strand
CAGCGTGCTGCGCCCCTACATTAAAATTAACATTTTTCCTCGCCAGTTCAATCGCCTTATCATTAATATCAAATGCAATACATTTCCTCCCTAACAATTTCGCCTCAACAGCCGTCGTCCCCGCTCCGCAGAAATAATCCAGAACCACCTCGCCCGGCTCCGAGTATTTAAGTATCACATTCCTCGGAATATACGGCGACCAGTTCCCCCTGTATTCACCGCTGTGCGTCGCCCACTTGCCCCTCTGCTTGAAACTCCAAACCGTCGTCCGCTGTTCCTCAAAATCTTTGGGATAAATCGCTTTTATTTTTTTTGAACTATCAATTTCGCTTACATTAATTCCCTCCGACTTAGTAATGATCCGTTCAAGGTATCTGTATGTAACCCCATACTTCCGCCCAATCTCCACATCAGAAACCCCAGCCTTCTTCTCTTTCAGTACGGCTTCCCGAAATCCTTTCTGATCTTTATCTGTCATCACTTCCGTGTTTCTGTGGTTTATAAAAATCACCGTCAATTCGCCGCACTATGCAATATCTCAACCACAAGTTCATCATAACTATGCCCCTCAGCAGCAGCCTCCGCAGGCAGATCGCTGAGCGTGGTCATACCGGGAATAGAGTTCACTTCAAGCACGAACGGCTTCCCGTCAGGCGTGATCACCATATCAACGCGCGACCACCCATGGCAGCCCAACACATAATGCGCCTTGAGCGCTGTTTCCTGCGCACGACGCGTCGCTTCCTCGTTTATCCGCGCAGGACAGTAAAACTCCGTCATCCCCTTCGTATACTTCGCCTCATAATCGTAAAATTCATTCTTCGGCACGAGTTCAAGCACAGGCATCGCACGCGTCTTCTCTCCCACTCCAAGCACGCCCACAGTCGCACACATTCCAGTTATGTATTTCTCCGCAAGACTGCGCGGATACTCCGCTGTCAACGCCTCCACCGACGGTAAAATCTCCCCGCGCTCCTTTACCAGTTTAACCCCCAGACTTGAACCCTCGTCGGCTGGCTTCAGAATCACCGGCAGCCCGAGCCGCTCAATTACAAGTTGACTCTGCTCCGCCAGCGGACGATCCGCATTAAATGTTATCGCCGGCGGCGTCGGAACCCCCTCATGCTCAAAAATCATCTTCGTAACTATCTTGTCCATTGATACCGCACTCGCCATAACACCCGACCCCGTGTATGGTATCCCGAGAATCTCAAGCAGCCCCTGTATCGTCCCATCCTCGCCGCCCTTCCCATGAAGCACTATGAACGCTGCCTCAACTCTCTCCGCCTTCAACCTCTCAACAATATCAACGCCGACATCAATCGCCACCGCATCGTATCCCTGCCGCTTTAACGACTCATACACACCTGTGCCCGAACGCAACGAAACTTCACGCTCGCCTGACGAGCCTCCCATCAAAACTCCTATCCGTTTCTTGTCAAAATCCATCGCTCTCTCGCCTCCATCTGTGATATATCTACCATGTCCTCCGGTTGCGGTTGCGCCGCTGGAATCGGAATTCGTATTTCGGTTGCGTTATCTTAACCGTTCAACTATAGACGATAGACGATTCAAGCAGCGCAACCAATCAACGATATACGATTTTTTGGGAGGTATGTCAACCTTCAAGGGATTATCAAAATCAAAATAATCTGTCAGATTGGACTCATCCCAAAAAGCAGATTCCGATTCAACTGTTTTGAACCCCGGCATTTTTTTTAACTTCTTCATCTTTAAGAATTCTTAAAATATTTAACTTTTTCTCTGCGCCCTTTACATTTCCTTTGTGCCCTCTGCGTGAAGAATTTTGTTTTAAAATCCCTACCTACTATCTTTTATTCTTTCAACCTCTCCATATTTCAATCGCAAAGAGCACAGCCCCCGTCAGTTCACCCGCAAAACCATACAAAATCGCCCGCTTTTTCGCTATTGAACCAAGCAGCAGAAACGAAAAAAATACCAGCGCACAATACGATATCCAATCCCGCTCCTGCCAGCATAAAAAAGCACCCGCATAAGCGGCACTACAAGAAGATAAAAACAACGCCGGACGCAGCAATCCCCTCACAAAACGACTCAGCCAGAATACCACCACCGCTCCAATTACCACACCCATCGCCGCCGCCTTCGCCGCATACTGAACCCATTGCCCGGTATCTCTGATAAGTCCAACCACCGGCGGTAAAAATACATATCCTGCCGCCATCAGCGAGCCAATGGATACCGCGAGCACCCCCGCCGCCGCCGCATCCTTCGCCGCCTTCGCCAGACGATGATGATTCGGACTCACTATATCTGTGAACGCCTCTATGCAGGTGTTCAATGTCTCCATTGAAAGCACAAAGGTTATCATCGCAAACAAAAACGCCTTCTGCATCCCGGAAAGCCCAAGCGTCAATGAAAGCGTTATCACCATCAGCGCCGCAAAAAAATGAAATCGCATATTCCGCTGCGTCAGAAGAACATATAAAAGCCCGTCAAAAGCATAATAAAAACTCCGATATATCTCCCTCATCATATCAACAATTCCAACACGCTCTTCGTCAGAATCGGCTGACACGGCTGTTATTTCTTTCTTTTCTTCTTCAGCGCGTTCCATATCTGTTTTTCCTTCGCCTCCATTTTTATCCTGTCCGTTTCCTTCTCGTGATCATAACCCATAATGTGCAGTATGCCATGTAGAACAAGAATTTCAAGTTTACGCCGCAGTGATATACCTTCTTCCATCGCATCGCGCTCAGCATGAAGCACACATATCACTACATCACCTATGAGAATTTCCCCCCACTCCGCACTCCGCACTCCGCATTCCGCACCCCAATCGTCCATAGAAAAACTTATAACATCAGTCGCCCCCCTGCGTCGCAGGAATTTGCGGTTCAACTGCTTGATCGTTTTTTCCCCTACAAATGATATGCACAGTTCGCCCTGCACGCCGAATTCTTTCAAGACTGCGAAAGCAAATCTGCGCAGATGCGCAATCGGCAGCGAACGCCGTGTCGTATTTCGGATGCTTACCGCAATCACTTCACGATAATTATAGCATGCAAAATATCCCTATATTAGAGTATTTTTGCGTTTTTGTTGCATATTACCCCCATAGTTGCATAAAAAATGATGGAACCACGAAGAACACCAAGGACACCAAGAGAAAAAATTGTGAAAAACAGGACTTCACTTTTAGTGAAGTCCTGCGGGCGCACGCAGTGCGCCCTTGATGCTTCTTTCTTTGTGCCCTTTGTGCCTTGGTGGTTCATTATTTATGAAAAATCAGGGTTACAATTAGGGCGAAACTTATGTATAATTTTTCAGCAAAAATGAAAACCAATCTTTTCCACATCAGATTTCGTTTAATCACCTGCGTATTTGTATTCTATCTCTTTTCTTATTGCCCCCATATCCATTGCACCGAAAATGTTGACATTAATCAACTGTCAGAAAAGTATTTCACCATATTCCAGGAGGTTAATGACTGGTTAAAAGAAAATCCAGAACCCACACCCGCCGACGCGGAACGGGAAAAAATGCTGAAAAAACTTGACGAACCCTTGTCAGAGCCGCAGGCAAGCGAAATGCCCGTACTCGGATGGTTCTTCCGAGAAAGAATGAAGGTTTTCCTAACCGATCTGGAAGCGACAGATGCGAAGGAAGGTGTTGCAATCTGGAAACTTTATAATCACGCCATCGTGATCAGAACGCCAGAATTAACAATCACGATTGATCTTATAAAAGGTTTCAATCAGATTCTGTGGGAAGACGATATGTTG
>JBFMBQ010000264.1:0-2729 GCA_040755115.1 bacterium | reverse complement strand
ACCATCGGAATTCAAGATAGTCGGTGAGCAATAGATTGGGCAACGCCTCGCGGTATCGTTTCAATTGTTCGGATTTTTCCATTTTATCAAGATTTTCCCCTATATCCTTTGTTTC
Source organism: bacterium (assembly GCA_040755115.1). Lineage (GTDB taxonomy): Bacteria > UBP15 > UBA6099 > UBA6099 > JBFMBQ01 > JBFMBQ01. Next base: position 2,614 of record JBFMBQ010000264.1, on the reverse strand, counting down.
AACATAGCCAAGAGGCACAGCATTTTTCGTAATTCTCAAGTCGGGAGCGCCGCAAGCGATCCAGCGAGGCTCGTTTGTGGCAACAATCCCTTTTTCATAAGATTGAATCAAAGTCTGTAGGGCAGGTCTGTGAGTATGTTCCGTGGCATTCCCTGCTTTGAAATTTTCTTCAATCTGTTTGATATAATCCTGTATAATTTTCATGTTTTTCGTCTATTATATAAAAACCAGAGATTTTTCAAGACTGCGAAACGATCTCCAGCGCGCCTGTGTGGCACCATCGGACGCATTCGGGCTTGCCGCCGCACAGGTCGCAGAAGAGCAAATGCCCGTTGTTTATCAGCATAACATTTTGCGGGCAGACTTCAACGCAGACGCCGCACAGGTTGCACAAATCTTCATCAAGTTTGAGCATCCCGATGCCGCCGTCAACAGAAAGCGCGCTAACAGGGCATTCCGTTACGCACTTCCCGCATAGATCGCAGACCCTTACCTCCGCCATCGCCTGATCTATCGGCAGCACCCCGACGAGCAGCCGATTGACGACCTGAATCCGCGCCTCGCTTATCCCTTCAGCGCCGGTGTGCTTCTGATGGCAGGCGATCTGGCAGATTCTGCACCCGGTGCAGAACTCGGTGTGTGCCTTAAGGCGGATTCTGCCGACCGGTATGTCGCACATTATTTCGTCAACGCTCTTGCCGCCGTGCAGGAGTGCGCAGATGTCCTGCACCATTCTGCGCGGGTCTTTTGATTTTGTAACATTTCTGCCAAACACCACTCCCGCTGCGCCTGCGCGCACCGCTTCATCCACTACTTCCAACGCATCGCGCGGCGAATGCGACCTGGCGCCGCCGAGCACCAGAACAGGCACATCTGCTTCCTTGCACAATTTTCTAAAAGTGATTATGTCCCCCGTGTATGGTATCTTGAGCGCATCGGCGCCCACCTCAACAGCGATGCGTGCGCCGGCTGTCAGAACTTCCGCATAATTTGCGCCTGTGATCATGCCGCCGATGGCGAGCGGCTCAATTATAAGCGGCAGTCCGATGCGGCTGCACTCACACGCCAACTGTGCGCAGGATTCAAGATTGTGCTTCTCCACCTCGTCGCTGTAGCCGATGAAGTAATAGATGGTTATCCCGCTCGCACCGAGTTCAAGCGCATCGCGCGCCCGGCTTATCGGCACGCGCCGCAGTTTCTGCGCCGGCACAACATTCTGCACATTTGCGCTGCCGAGCCGCGGGTAATTCATCCAGTCGGCGCGGATGAGCATCGCAGGGGCATCGTGCCCTTTCAGAAGGTCGCACAGCCGCATCGCCGTGCCGAAACTCACCAGTATCGCATTCGCGCCGCCGGCGACTACTTCTTTTACGATGCTGCGCAGCCTGATGACATTATCGGTTACATCCGACATCCAGCCGTGGTCAGCGGCAACTACCATCGCACGCCCGCTACGCGGGTCTAATATCCTGTTCAAGCGTTGTTCTTTGCCAGGTCTCATATCTTTATTTTATCCACGAATTTCACGAATTTTCACTAATTAATTCGTGTTAATTAGTGTAATTAGTGGATAGTTTTTCGATCCTTGAATATCATACAACCAATTTCTTTATTGTATCAATTTCATCCAGGAAACTTTCTTTTGTGAAAATTTCCTCTGGCAGAACAACGCCCGATGCGCCGAGTTTGACGGAAGTCTCAATGATTTGCAGGTTTGTTTCCCGAACGAGGATCGGCACCGTTGCGAATTCCATTATCATCTTGAACACATCCTCACCCGGAAAAGGAACTACGATCACATCCGCGCCGCCTTCCTGCATGAAAGATACCGCAAGCGGCACCGATTCCCTGAAATTCGCCTCCGTAATTTTCGGTCCCGCAGGGCGCACATCCGCCGCCACAGGCACACCGATGCGAGCGCACTCGCGCAGCAGATCGGTCATGAACACTATGTTCTGCGCCTCAAAATCGTCGTCAAAACCGAGCAGAAAAAACGCCATCGCAGCGCAGCCGCCCATTTCAAGAACATCTTCACCCGATGCAAGTTTGATGTGGCTCGGCGTCTCCATCGGCACCGCAAAGTCCGCACCGCGGAACACATTCGTCCAGTCCACGCGCACAACGGACACCGCATTGCCGCGCCCGCCGAGCAGTCCCGCCAGCCGCTCGCACTGACCGGGGTTCAGTATTATGCCTGTTACTTTTTCTCTTGTTTCTTCCGCCGCCTTGCGCAAATCTTCAAGTCCGCGAACGGCGCCGATTGACGCAGCCGCGCTCGTATCCGCAAGCAGCATTCGCCCGCTTGCGGGGTCTCTCAATTCTGCCAGTCTGTATTCCTTGCCGGTGGAAACTGCCATTTGAGCCTCCCTAAAACCCGTTGTGTTCTTACATCTGATACTATAGATTATGCCACAAAAACACGAAAGCACAAAAACACATTAAAATCAGTAGCCAGGTATGGATTAAGGATATATCAAACGGTATGATCCTGCCGAAGTCATATACCACATTGAATTTGATGATGGCGTCCGCACATTTGACAGCGATGCCATGAAGAATGTTTCTCTTGCTTATGCCTCAACTGTCCACACGTATCAAGGTTCCGAAGTAGAAT
>JBFMBQ010000263.1:0-3386 GCA_040755115.1 bacterium | reverse complement strand
ACTACGCCAGCCTTGCCGCATCCCGCTTTGCGACCGATCACAACGAAATAATGATTGAATATCCAGACCTTGAAGAATTCCTGCCGCAACTTGTGCGCTGTTTTGATGAACCCTTTGCCGATGCGGCAGCCGTCCCTACTTATCTGATCGCACGCGAGGCATCACATCATCTGAAGGTGGTGCTGTCCGGCAACGGCGGCGATGAACTTTTCGCCGGCTATGCAAAGTATCTTGCCGAACCGATGGCGTGTATGCTTTCCTATCTGCCTGCCTCATTCCGAAGCAGCATACTTGCGCCGCTTGCCGAACTGCTGCCTGTATCCACCGCTGTCGCTGACCCCGTCCGCCGCCTTAAACGAATCCTGCGATATTCTCTTCTGCCGCCCTCTATGCGACCGATCTCATGGCTTAACGGCTTTGATGAAGAGACACTCCGCAAATTACTTGCTCGTGATGTATTGAACGAACTGAAAGATTTTGATCCGCTCGCAGTCATCCGCCGCTTCTTTGACAGCACACCCGATGCCGACACGCTCTCCAGACTTCTTTTTACTGAATTTAATTCCTATCTCCCCTCAAACAATCTCCACAAAGACGACATCCTTGGTATGGCGCACTCACTTGAAATCCGCGTCCCATTCCTTGATCACCGCCTCGTGGAACTCGCCTTCACCATTCCGTCGTCACTGAAACTGCGCGGGTTCAAAACAAAATACATCCTGAAAAAATCGTTGCGAGGCCTGCTGCCTGCGGAGATTCTATACCGCCCGAAACAAGGCTTCAGCGCACCGGTGGGCGAGTGGATCAAAGGCAAACTCCGCCCGCTGTGCGAGGGGTTGTTCTTTCAAAAAAATTCTGAAACTTGTTCTTATTTTAATCAGGATGAGATACGCACACTTTTTAATGAACACCTGCGCGGACATGCCGACCATTCACATAGGCTGTGGGCGTTATTGATTCTATTTGTCTGGTTTCAAAACAAGCCTTGAAATTATATAAATCCCACGAAGGACACGAAAGAAAGACGATAGATGGCAGACGGTAGAAGTGAGATGATTTTTAATCGTCTCCCGTCTTTCATCTCCCGTTTTTCTTAACCTCAATCTTTATTTAAATGCATGGCAGTCCATGCACGAATTCCCCATCGTATGCTCCTCACCCATATCGTGACAGGTGGAACACGCAGAAAGCGATGGCTTCCATGCGTGTGGGGCGTGGCATACATCACATTGCAATCCCTCGTGTTTCTTATGCACAGTATTCGCTGATCCCTTATGACACGACGCGCAGGGTGAAGACCGTAATTTCTCAGGTTTTGACATAGAGACATGACAATTTGAGCAATCCGCGTGCCCTTTTATGTTGAAGCGCTTATGGCAGTCAACACAGGTACCGAGCCAATGGCACTGCGAGCATTGTTCAAAACCTTTTTCTTCTCTTGATACATCGTGGTTTTTCATCCACCCGGCAGCCTTATGAATCGTGCCGTCGCCATGGCATCCCTTGCAGTCTTTTTTGTCGTGACAAACCGAGCAACTGCTCATATCAAACATTGCGGATTTCCCATGTGTCAGTGGCCATGAATCAATGTAGTGGTCGGTCGGCTTGGAGCGCTTGTGGCAGATATTGCAAAACTGGTTTTCGTGGCACAGGCTGCAACGGCTTTCTTCCCTGCGGCTGCCGGTACCGTGCTGTTTGAGCCAGGTTTTTTTCGGCTCGTGTGATGATGGTATTTTTTTACTATGGCAAGCCTCGCAGAACTGCTGCTCATGGCACAGTGTGCAGGATGCCATATTGCGGATGGCGTTGAGTCCATGAGTGTTTTTCCATTCGTCAGCGCGGTGGGTTGCCGGCAGGTTTGATGTGTGGCATTGATTGCATGATTCAATCGTGTGGCACATTTTGCATTGAGTCATTGACTGGGGCGTTACGCCGGTGTGCATTGCGAGATAGTTGCGGGCGTGGACATTCTTTTTAAGTCCTCTATGGCAGGCGAGACAAAAACCCGGCGAATGACAGGTAATGCAGGATTCAAGATCGCGCACATGCCCGTTTGATACTGCTTCAGCGTGGTGAGATAGCCAGTTGCCTTTGTGGTGAAGGGTGGGCTTGCCGCCATGGCAGTTCTGGCAGTATTTTTTTGTATGGCAGGTTGCACATTCGGCGGCTTTTTTTGATGACGGGTCATCTCTGTGGAGTTTTGCCCAGCCAGCCTGATGCAGGGTGAAGCCTTGATGGCAGGAATCGCAGAAGGCGGCATCATGGCATCGCCTGCACAGTTTGTCGGATTTTCGTGCCAGTCTGCGGTGTCCGTCATACCACTCTAACTGATGCTGCTGGAGGATTCCATGACAGTTAGTGCAATTTTGCGAGGTATGGCAGGTCTGGCACTTTCTTGTGGTTCGTCGTGCCTTCGCCTGATGCGCCTTTATCCAGGTGGCAGGGTGTGGATTCACCTGTAGGTGGCAGTCGGTGCAGAATTTCTTTTTGTGGCAACTTGAGCATGCGCGGCTGAATCGGGCAGTATCGGATTTGTGCGATTCAATCCAGTTAGGGTCAAGTTGCTGGGGTAATTCCTTCGTGAAGGTGAGATGGCACAGGTGGCAGTCGCGGGATGCCCTGCGGTTATCGTGGCAGGTGTAACAGGTTTCCTTCTTCGGCGGGTGACGGTATTCAATGCGGGAACCGTGGACGACATTTTCGTGGCACACACGGCAGTCGGCGAGATATTTCTGGTGCGCCTCGTGTGGAAACTTGATGCTGTGGAAATATACGATACCGCGGATTTCGGAATGACACCGCACACAGGTTTTGAAAGACGCCTCTCTTTTCTCCGACCATGGGACAGCGGGACCTGTAAGGTGCGACAGGATCATACGGTATCCGCCCGGAGACACATGACATTCAGTGCATAGAGATTTGCGGTGCGTTGATGTACGCCATGATAAGTAAGGGCTGCGCATCTCGTGGCACATCAGGCACACTGCACTCGGCTTGCGCGCATTTATATAAAACGGCGACGACAGGAGCAGCACAATTGCCAGAGCACCAATAAAAATCAATATTTTCTTTATTTTGCTTTGCTTTTTCATTCCGCAATCCGCATTCCGCAATAATTGTTAAATTTATCTCAACCCGCTAATTTTGCGCGACCCCCATTTCCCTCGCCCTTATTTTGTCATCCTGTTCCTGCTTAATAGGCTCTTCACCGGGGAAGATTGCGAAATACTTCACCGCATAAGAGAATGCAATGAAACCAATAGCAACGAAGAACACAGTTATCATAATCTCACGGAAAGACGGGAAATAGTTTATACCCGAGTAGGCAATGAAAGATGTTACGGACACATTCATCCGGTTCAGGATAAAGCCTGTTACAATGAGCA
>JBFMBQ010000262.1:0-3535 GCA_040755115.1 bacterium | reverse complement strand
CCTCGGCACCCATGGGGTCGGCGGCTGGCTGAAAGTTCGTCCGCTTACAGACCGGGTTGAAAGGTTCACGCCGGGCGGCGAGGTTTTTGCGGGCAGCGCGCCGGATGGACAGCATTCGGTTTATGTGCTTGAAGAGGTAAAATACAACATCAGGCACATCTTGCTGAAACTCAGCGGTGTGAGTTCGCGTGAGAATGCGGAGGGCATGAGGGGACAATATTTGTGTGTGCCTGAAAGTGAGGTGCCCCCTGTTGAGGAAGAGGATACATATTACCATTACCAGATAATAGGTCTTATAGCGGTTGATGAGGGCGGACAGGAATGGGGGCGGGTGGTGAATATCTTTCCCACCGGCAGCAACGATATATATGTGCTTGAGGGCGAGGGGGGCAAGGAATATTATCTCCCTGCGTTCAAGCGGGCGGTGAAGCGCATAGACCTCGCAGGCGGCAGAATTGTGATTGATTCGGATTGGCTGACATGATCTTTCACATTGTAACACTCTTCCCTGAAGTTATTCATACATACACAGGGTGTGGTGTTCTGGGCAAGGCGGCGGAGAGAGGGATAATTGAGGTGCGCACTTATCAGTTGCGGGACTACACGGATGACCGCCACCGGACGGTAGATGATTACCCTTACGGCGGCGGTGCGGGGATGATACTGAAGCCCGAGCCGATTTTCCGTGCGGTTGAACATATCAAAAGTCTGTTGAAAGGCGATGCGGGGAGGGTGCCTGTATATCTGACGACGCCGCAGGGGGAGCCGTTCAGTGCAGCGAAGGCGAAGGAGACGGCGCTGCTTTCGGATGTGATCATAGTTTGCGGGCATTACGGGGGAGTGGATGAGCGGGTGGCGGAGAATATTGCGGACGAATTGATTTCGGTGGGTGATTTTGTTATGACGGGGGGCGAATTGGCGTCGCTGATTATTGTTGATGTTGCGGCGCGCTTTGTGCCCGGTGTAGTAGGGAACGAGGAATCTGTTCTGAAGGACTCGTTTGAGGAAAATCTTTTAGGTGCGCCCCAATACACGAGACCGCCGGAATTTCAGGGCTGGAGGGTGCCGGATGTGTTGCTCTCCGGCGACCATAAAAAAATTGAGACCTGGCGGCGGGAACAACAATTAAAAAGGACAGCGGAGAAAAAACCTGAAAATCTTAAAAATACGAAACTATCTGGAGATGATACTGCCTTTCTGAAATCTATAGGATACGATTTATGAACTACCATAAAAATAAATAACAACTTGGTGTTCTTGGTGTCTTTGTGGTGAAAAACAATGAAAGGGGATAAACATAATGCGCGTAAAAGAGATTGAAGAATTTGAAAAAAAGCAGATGAAGAAAGAGGTGCCTGAATTTTCGGTCGGCGACACCGTGAAGGTATATCACAGGATAAAAGAAGGGGATAAGGAGCGCACGCAGGTTTATCAGGGCACTGTCATCCGCTTCCAGAACGCAGGCATCAATCGGACCTTCACGGTGCGCAAAGTCTCGCTCGGCGTAGGCGTTGAGAAAACCTATCCCGTCCATTCACCTTATGTTGAGAAGGTGAAGGTATTGCGCAAGGGCGGTGTGCGCAGGGCGAAGTTATACTATCTGCGTGAATTGGGCGGCAAATCGGCGCGCGTGAAGCAGAAGAAGGAAACCGGAGGTCAAAAGGTTTGACCGATGAAAAAGGGCATGATTACAGATTAAAAGTAACGGTAAATCCTGACAGGGTTGTCTCGGATGGCAAGACGGAAGTTAGTGTAAAATGCACAATTTTGGAGTTGAATGGAAAACCTGTCAGAGAAGAGGCGGAAGTAGAACTTTTTGTTCAACGCACAAAGATAACTGATAAGAAAAGACTAAAACGCGGTTCTGCTACCTTCAAGTTCATCCCCGCGCGCCCGACGGGCAGGACTTATGTCAGAATAACCTCTCCCTTCGGCGATGCATCGGCGCCCCTCACAATAACGCCGACCTTCAATCAGTGGTTTAAAGACCTGTTCTTCACGCTCCTGTGGTCTTTTATCATTATAATGCTCGTTGTCCGACCTTTTATTATTCAGACTTATTTCATCCCATCAAGTTCAATGGAGCCGACGCTCTATCGCGGCGACAGAATTATCGCCAATATGTTTATGTATCGTTTCACTTCTCCGCGCAGAGGGGACATAGCGATCTTTCACTTCCCCGGCAGCAGGAAGACGCACCGCATACCGCTGCCGTTTCGTCCGATTAAATACAACACTTACAAGGATTTCATCAAGCGGATAATCGCTGTTGAAGGCGACACGGTGGAGGTTCGCGACGGGGTGCTGTGGTTGAACGGCGCGCCGCTAAAAGAGCCATACATCAAATCGGCGCCGCTGTATACGATGAGTCCGAAAGTTGTGCCGAAAGGCAGCGTGTTTGTGTTCGGGGATAATCGCAACAACAGTCAGGATAGCCATGTGTGGGGCGCGCTTGAGCGGAAAAACATACGCGCAAAGGCGATGCTGCTTTTCTGGCCTATGGATCGCCTCTCGCTCTTTCATTCGCCGAAGTGGGCGAAATCATTAAGGGAAAAACAGAAAGAATAAAAAAATTAATATAGGATTATACATCCACTGCAAGGCAGGTCATTGTCTCAACGACGCCGGGAATGGTTTGAATCTTTGATACGATCATCTTGCCGAGTGTGTTGATGTTATCCGCCTGCGCATAAGCGATGATGTCGTAAGGTCCTGTAACCGAATCGGCGCGCACGACATTTTTGATTTTCCTCAGCGACTTAACCGCCTGACCGGCTTTGCCAGCCTGTGTTTTGACCAGAATATACGCTCCCCCCATTGGAATCCCCTCCTTTTGTTAAATTAATCGCCTTCGGCGATGAGATAAAATCCACAGATTACACAGATTACATAGATTTACTTTAATGGATAGGCGATGGTAACGAACAGGTCTTTTCTTTTGGTAGTGTATTGGAGTTCATAGTCAAATGATGAGTCGGTGTGATAGCCAAGGATCAGGTTTGGTTCAATCGTATCTTTGCTTGTGGAACTGATGACGCCCTCCGGGACAGAGCCGCACCCTGATGGGTCCAGGCATCGCGCGCTTACGCCTATGCGGCTGTAGGCGATGCCGTAGCCGAAATACTGGTAACTGCGGCGATAGAGGTCGCCGTTGCGGGCGACGATATAATTGAGTGCTATCTGGAAGTAGTGTGAATCGCCGTTAAGTTGGGCGGCTGCGCCTGAATCAAGCGGCGGCTCGGAGTACAGGAAGCGTGTAACGACGACCTGCCGACGGGTGTCAAGGAGCACGCGGTCAAAGCCCCAGACGAAGGTTGGGTCGCGTTTCAATTCCTGATTGAGACCGTGGTCAATATAACCTTTCCGGGGTGAGATCACGCCTAAATGCACACGGAACCAGATGCCCGGCAGTTGGCGCGCCGGCGACTGAGGTGCTGCCGCTTCCGCAGGTTTCTCGGGCGGTTTTTCTTTCTGCTCGGTTTTTTCCGGTGGTTTCTCTTCGGTCTTGGTTTCTTTTACTTCTTCTTTCTTTTCA
>JBFMBQ010000261.1:0-5651 GCA_040755115.1 bacterium | reverse complement strand
AAACTTACTTTAATAAATGATAAGAAAGGCAACCCGGTTAAACGGAAAGTTAAAACATGGATTGGTAATCTTATTGAGAGATATAAATCAGTTGACGGTAAGCCGCTCGGTGAAAAAAATCCGAAGTGGTTGCAGGACGATTATGTGAAGTTTATCCTCTTTGCCCAGTGGAAAATTGAGCAGGCGGGCGAAGGGCTTCTTGGATTTATCACTAACCACAGTTATCTTGATAATCCGACTTTCCGCGGAATGCGTCAGGCACTGATGGACACTTTTGATGAAATTTATTTGTTAGATTTGCACGGCAACAGTTTGAAAAAGGAGAAATGTCCAGACGGGTCAAAAGACGAGAATGTTTTTGACATTCGTCAGGGTGTGACGATTGCGATTTTCGTAAAGAAAAAAGGTGAAAAGTCTGGATGCAAGGTTTATCATTCAGATCTGTGGGGGTTAAGGGAAAAAAAGGGTGATTGGCTACATGTAAATAGTATCAAAACCACAAAATGGAAAAAATTAACTCCGAAAACAGAATATTACCTGTTTATTCCAAGAGAAGAAAAACATTTGCGTGAATATGAAAAGTACCCGAAGATACCGGTGATTTTCCCGGTGAACAGCGTCGGAATAGTTACGGCGAGAGATAATTTAACAATAAAGTGGACACCTGAGGAAGTGTGGCAGACAGTTTTGAACTTTTCAAAACTTGACAGCGAGATAGCGCGGAAGGCTTACAACCTGGGCAAAGATGCGAGAGACTGGAAAGTAACGATGGCGCAGAAGGATTTGCTTGAAAGCGATCTGGATAAGAGTAAGATTGTTCCGATTTTATATAGACCGTTTGACATAAGATACACATATTACACAGGAAAATCACGCGGCTTTCATTGCATGCCCCGTCCTGAAGTTATGTGGCATATGATAAAGAAAAATATGGGATTGATAACTATACGGCGATCAAGAAGTCAAGAAAGTTGGAAATACGCTCTTGTAACTGATAATATTATTGCTGGTGCGACCGCAATCACATCTCTTGATATAAACTATCTCTTCCCCCTCTATCTCTATAAACAAGGAGAACCTAAAAAGCGAAAGTCAGTTCCAACAGTTATGATGCTCTTTGAGCCGCGGGCGGATTATGAGGTTAGGCAGCCAAATCTATCACCTGCGCTGATCGTTCAACTAACAAAATCATACAAAAAAGAACCTTCACCAGAGGATATATTTTACTACATTTATGCCATCCTCTATTCCAATATCTACCGCGATAAATACGCTGAATTCTTAAAATCAGATTTCCCAAGAATTCCCTTTACGAACGATTACAAACTCTTTGCTCGCCTGGCAGGATATGGAAAAACACTGGTTGATCTTCATCTATTAAAAACTTCAGAGATTGATAAGACTTTCGCAAAATTTCAAGGCAGGGGCGAAAACAAAGTTGAAAAGATAAAACGCGACGATGAACAAAACAGAATCTATATAAACTCTGAGCGGTATTTTGACGGAATAGAAAAAGAAATCTGGGAATACCAGATAGGCGGCTATCAGGTTCTGGACAAGTGGCTTAAAGAAAGAAAAGGCAAAACTTTATCCCTCACAGATGTCAAGCACTACTGCAATATCGCCTCATCTTTGAAAAAGACCCTGAAAATCCAAAAGGGAATTGACAGCATTTATCAGGATGTAGAAAAAACAAGTATCAAATTTGAAATTTAATCCGCGAATTACACGAACTTGAATGAGTTTCCCTTGTGAAATGCTTTCAGGTTCAACTTAAGATATTTTTTAGGTGTTGTCTGCGTATAAACTTTTTCCCACACTTTGAGAGGGACAGGCAGGAAAGATGCAGTGAAGCCGATAATGACGGAGTTCGCTACTCGCACATCGCCGATTTCTTCGGCGATCTCTTGCCCTGATAGCAGATAAGATTTTTTGGTTATTTCCGATATTAATTCAGACACATTTTCCGGGTATGGTTCAAGTCCCTGTGCGACGGAAGGCGGGGAAATCTTATGATCGTTTATGATGACAATTGAGGTTCTGGAGAGGAAATCAAGATAGCGCAGGGTTTCCATAGTTTCAAACGATATAAGAAAGTGCGCAGAATTTCGGGGAATCAGCGGTGAATAAATCTTTCCGCCCGCTCGTATGTGGCTTGAGAGCGAGCCGCCGCGCTGCGCCATGCCGTGAATCTCCGCCTGCTTTACATCGTAGCCCGCCTCAAAAAACGCATAAGAAACGATCCTGCTGGCAAGCAGCACCCCCTGCCCTCCCACACCCGCAAGCAGTATATTACAGGGCTGCTTTTCATTCATTATTTCGGCGCGGTGCGGAGACCGCACACTATCGCGCCGTTTATCCTTCGCAGTCCTTTTGATGTATTTATCTTTTTTCACAGACTGCCAATCACTTTTTTTCTTCCCAATACCGAGTAACATCAAGTCTCATCTTATCGCGCAGAACCTCTATCAAACGCGCCACTGGCAAGCCAACAACATTTGAGTAGCAGCCGCTGATGCTCTCCACAAAAACGGAAGCCTTTTCCTGAATGCCGTAAGCGCCTGCCTTGTCAAAAGGCTCACTTGTGGCGATATATCTGCGTATTTCTACGGGAGAAAGTTCGCGGAACATCACCCTTGTTGTCTCGTGGAAGGAAACAACATCGGCGCTGGTCGTATCCGTCAGCGCCACACCTGTGCAGACGATATGCTCCCTGCCGCTCAGAAGTCCGAGCATGCGCGCGGCATCGTCCCCGTTGACAGGTTTGCCGAGAATCTCCCCTTCCACGGCAACCACCGTATCGGCACAGAGAACAATACCGTAAGCCGATATTTTACTAAGCGCATACATCAATTTTTTTCTGGCATTTGATTCCGCCAATTCACCTGCGGAACTGAAGGCATCAAGTGAGTTGGTTTCAATGTCTTCGGGGAAATTTATCGGGAGCGGTTCAAATCTCAGTCCTGCATGTTGCAGAAGTTCCACCCGACGGGGTGACGAGGATGCAAGAAGAATGTTTTTCACTTTATAAAAAGGTCAATTCTGAATTATGAACGGAGACAATAGTAGATAATCTGCAACATGGGCGATATTCTTACTGTTGGAAAAATCAAAGCCCAATTTCTCCATTGTGGAGAGGAAAAAGAACGGATAGGCGCGCTGGAGGTATTCAATTTCAGGCGGTGATGGGATGCCGCCGAGACGCGCTGCGTATTCAAGCGCCTCTTCATAGCCGCCGACGCGATCAATGAGTTTCAGTTTGATCGCCTGCTCACCGGTATAGAAACGCCCGTCAGCGAGTTTTTCAATTTCACTCAAGGGGATCTTTCGCCCGTTCGCAACATCCCTGATAAACTGCTGATGGATATTGTTGATGGCGTTCTGTAGAATCTGCTGCTCCGTATCGGTTGCCTTGCGGAAGGGCGAACCGATGTCCTTGTGTTCCACGCTCTTGAGAACAACAGGGGACAATCCGACCTTCTCCATCAATCCTTCCATATTGAGATATTCCATAATCACCCCGATGCTGCCTGTGATGGTCGCAGGATTGGCAATAATGGTGTCGGCAGCGGCAGAAATGTAAAATGCGCCGGAGGCAGCGACATCGCCCATCGAAATCACAACTGGCTTTTTATAGACCTGCCTGACTTTCAGAACTTCGTTGTATATTTCCTGCGATGCGGCTGCGCTGCCGCCGGGGCTGTTAATCCGCAGAAGTATCACCCTGATGTTTTCATCGCGCCCGCCTTTTTCCAGTGCGCGGACAACCGCATCTGAACCTGCCTGGCTCTCCGAGAAGAGTCCCGTCCTGTCGCCGCCGCTGTGGATAAGCCCGGAGATGTAAATCACACCGACTTTATCTTTCTTAACGATCGTGCTCTTAAAGGACACGCCTTTCCCCACACCGCGCAGAAAACTCTGCGATACCGCTACAACAAGGAGCACGAAAAGAAAAAAGGTAAAAAAGAGTATCCCACAACCTATAAGTATGTTCCTGTTCTTCATTGTTATCACCTGTACATTATATTTTTGATCTATCCTCTTTTTATATTATATACCGATAATATCAACCTCGCGTCCGCATCGTGCGCAGTTGCCTTCTGAGACACCGACGCTGCGAACACTGTAGCCGCTGCGCTCCATCAATACATTGCGGCACGCAGGGCAGAAAGTATGTGTGTAAATAAATTCCGGCTGGTTTCCGAGATAAACATACTTCAACTTTTTTGAAGCGATATCATGCACCCGTTTCAGCGTATCCAGCGGCGTGGGCGGCAGGTCAAGTTTGTATGCCGGAAAATATCGGGAGATATGAAACGGAATCGTCTCATCCACAGAAGCAAGCCAGTCGGTCATCTCAATCAATCTCTCTTCACTGTCGTTGATAGTGGGGATAATGAGGAGCGTTACTTCAACATGAACACCGGCGTCGGATGCGGCTTTGATCGTTTCTTTCACAGGGTCAAGCCTGCCGCCGCAGTATTTTTTGTAAAAGACGTCTTCGTAACTCTTGAGGTCAATATTCATCGCATCAATCAGCGGGAGGACCTCTTTCAGAGGTTCAGGATTGATGAAACCGTTAGTAACAAGGACAACCTTCATATCGCTGCCGCGCAGGAGTTGGGCACAGTCAAGAATGTATTCAAACCATATCAGCGGTTCATTGTAGGTGAAGGAAACGCCGATATTGCCTTCCGTGCTCAACGCCCTTTCAAGGAGTTGCCCGGGGGACAGATAACTGGTTGAAACCTCGCCGTGCGAGATATGCCAGTTCTGACAGAAGATGCAACTGAGGTTGCACCCTTTGCCGCCGATGGAAAGAATATCTGCGCCCGGAAAGAAATGATAAAGGGGCTTCTTCTCAATGGGGTCAACGGCGAGAGATGTGATTTCGCCGTAATTCGTAACGATCAGTCTGCCGCCTTTATTGGTGCGCGTGCGGCAGATCCCCACTTTGCCTTCCTGAATCTTACACAGTTGGGGGCACAGAAGGCATTGCGTCCTGCCATTGAGAACTTTGTAATATTTTGCGGCGATTTCCGTCTGCTGCATTATGTATTATCGTCCTCAAGTATCGGTTCTTCGCCTTCAACCTGGTCAAACGCCTCAAGGTCAGCGCTGAATGCGGAGTTCCCGCGCTGGAGAAGTGTTACAGAAGAAATTCGGGTAATATAATTTCCGCTGTCGGTAAGAATCAGTGTGCTCTGTTTGCCATCGGAAATATCCGTCGCCTTCTTATTCTGAAGAATATCCATAATGAATGATTTCCCCTTCGCATCCATCGTTAACGACTTAATATTAAATACACCGATGATCTCCGATTTTTTTATGAGGTGATTGCTTCCAATGTGCAGAAACATAATTACCTCCGCTTCAGATGATTTAATTTCATCATTTTCCCTGTTGCAATCAATTATACAGTTATTTGGCATCAAGTAACAAGAGTTTGAAGTCAGATATGAAATGTAAGAAGTAAGATGATTTTTTCGCCTCACATTTCACTTCTCACATCTCACTTCTTCCATCTCCCATCTCTTAGGACTTTTTGCACCGGAAAGTTTTATGTGCGATAATTCTATATCTAAATAGTGAATAGGGAGTTGCATAAATGATGTATGCGGTAATTATGGCGGGCGGCACAGGGACGCGCT
>JBFMBQ010000260.1:0-10515 GCA_040755115.1 bacterium | reverse complement strand
CGCTGCATCATCACGATGAGATAATGTCGGATTTGTTGACGCGCGCGCCCGGCACCTTCAGCCGCACCATCAAGGGCATTCAGACACTTCACCGCTGCGGCGTGCCGATCACGGTCAACATCGTTATAAACGCCGGCAATTATAGAGACCTTAAACCCTATACACAGTTCGTTATAAGGCGGTTTCCATTTATTGATGCCATCTCTTTCTCCTTCATAATGTGCGGCGCGCGCGCCCAGAACAATCCGGCGATGGTGCCGCGTATGAGCGAAGCTGCGCCGCATCTGAAAGAGGCTTATAAGTATTGCCTGAAGAAAAAAATGAACTTTGCCAACCCCGGCTGCGGCGTGCCGACCTGCTTCGTGCCGGAATTTTATGAGTATTCGTTTGAATACCAGATAATGAAAAACCAATCCCCGAATCTGCGCCTCTCAATGCAGCGCAACCAGACCGAAAAAACGAAACTCCCTGTGTGTACGGAATGTGTTTTTGACGATTACTGTCTTGGCGTGTGGAGAGGTTATCTTGACATCCACGGCACCGATGAGATCAAGCCCGTGCGCGATGGCGTTGTCCTGCGCTGATTAAATTACTTCCGCTTGAGTTTAATGTGCTTCGCGCAGATTTTTAGGTGCGGATCATCATGGATGTAAAAACGCACGGCAGTGCGCCCCTATATCTGCGTAATCTGTGTGTTTTCTCTTATAGCCGAAGACGACTGATTGATGAATAAATCGTATATAATATTTAATATCTGAATGATTTGAAAACTGGAGATTTCTGTAACAAAGTGCGAGTGGATTAGAGACTGCACCTGTTAGAGATTATATAATAAAATTGTGAAAATAAAGAGCATCAATTCGGTGGGTGCGGTGGGGCTAAAATAATCTGCAAATCGCTCGAAATAAATATTGTGTCACCGATTTATGTCCTCGATTTAATCTGATTTGATCATTCCACATGGCTAACAGTGGTGTAATATTTTACAGGAGGTTCAGGGCTTTTAATCGTCTGATATATTGCCCTATCAAGTGTGAACATATAAAAAGAACATAACTAAAGTAGAATTGTAAAATGGTATTTGTAATGATAAAATAGACAACATTAGCGATTTCATTTTTGTAAATTCGAAAAAGAAGTAGAGACGAGCCTACAAACATCACCATCAGTATAATACAAGAAAACACAAGAATAGATATAAACAAAAGCAGCCGATAATAACCAGATTCCTTATGATTTACTGTTTCCGCGAATCTATAGACACTTACTACTGACATCACGTCATCTTCAGCGACTGATATGGGAAAAATGCCGACACAGTAAAAATAGTAAATAAAGAATATGGATGATATAAAACAAATATCGATATATACACTGCTCTTAGGAAATAAACCGATGACGATCGCCATGAGGATAAACAAAGGCAAGGCAACGCAAGACAAAGCAAAAAAGTATTTCAATCCAAATAACAAACTTTTCTTTACCTCTATCGGAGGCAGGGAAGTGTCTGAATCAAAGGCTATATGACGAATTACAAAAGTAAAGTATCCCAAGGGGATCAAGTTTGCAAGAGACACTTGAAGAAGAACGGAAAAAAGAAGTGACTTTTTAACCCATGATTTGTCTTCAAACATATATGTGAGGGCACGATGAAAATCAAATTCAGGCGGATTTTTGACTATGATTTCTATGGGCGAGGTCTTAAGTATATTTTTATTTGTTATGTTGTTCTCTTGATCCACAAACACTCCTTGTTTTTATGGGGTAAGCATTTAACTTTGTGAAATAAGAATATCATAGAGCATGGAACCTTGACAACTGCATAGATATTAAATATGAGTAATGTGTCAAACCCTGAATCTTGATTAATCACCGAAACAAGAAAAACCGCCGCACTGGAAAGAACCTCAGGATTGAATTAAAATTTAATCGTGAAGAAACTGAAACTCAACATTGAGATCTCGGTATGGAATTTCCTGTTCGCGGACGACGCGCCGGAGAAAATGCAGAGATAAATTGAAACCAATTACTTTCACAAAACATGCTTACAGATACCGGGAGCGCAGAGGTTTTGCAGCGGAAGAGGTTGAGGATGCCATACGCTCGGAAGAATGGCAAACGGCGGATTTCGATAGACTTGAATGCCGGAAAGAATTTCCTTTCAACGCGGAATGGAACGGGAAATTTTATGCCACTAAACTGATCCGCCCGATTTTTGCTGACGAACCCGAGGAAATTGTTGTAATCACGGTATACACGTATTATTATTAGGGGGAGGTGAAGCATGAAGATCTTTTATGATAAACAAGCTGACGCTTTGAGTATAATCTTCCGCGAAACGACGGTTATCACGAAAGAACTCGGAGAAGGAATAGCGGTCGAACTGGATTCGGAAGGCCGTCTCGCCGGTATTGAAATACTTGATGCAATGCGAAGATTCGGAGACAGGGACACCCTGAGACAAGTTGTTTTCGAAGGAATCGGTATGGCTTCATGATTGAACCGTGAACTGAATGTGTCTCTGAAAATAAACAGTAATCAAATTCACTTCTTTACTCACGATTTCCATTAATAACTTTCACAACAATCATCGCGTTTAATGGTCAATAGGGTGTTTTTTTGCGCTGGTTTGTAAATTATTTTTTCTGATGCGGATTACACGGATTTGCAAGAGTTATTGCGGGATGATTTTAATATACAATCGGATACTGGAGATTTGCCGAAGATGCGAGATCAATCAACGGTTGGAAGAAAATGCCCATGGCGAGGACTGCTAATACTGCAACTACTACTGTTACCCACAGCGGCGATGCAGCCCTGAGCGGTGTGCGCTCAAGCGGCTCCTCTATGAACATATACCTCACAACATTCCAATAATAATAAACTGAAATAACACTATTTATAATGCCCGCAATTGCGAGAAGATAAAACTCGCCGGCAATCGCTGCCTTGAAGATGAAGAATTTGCCGATGAAGCCTGCTGTCGGCGGGATTCCTGCGAGAGAGAGAAAGAAGAAAGTAAGTGCGATCGCCATAAAAGGTGCGCGGCGTCCCAGCCCTGCATAGCGTTCAATGAAATCGCTCTCAAGTTTGTTTGAAACCACGATCACAACCGCAAAGGCGCCGATGTTCATAAAAAGATAAGCCGTGATGTAAACAAGAATGGCAAAGATGCCATCCGCGCCGATTTCAGAGTCAATCCCGAGTGCGCCCGCAACGACCAGACCGATGAGGATGTAGCCCACATGCGCAATGCTTGAATAAGCGAGCATGCGTTTAATGTTGGTTTGCCAGATAGCAACTACATTGCCGATCGTCATCGTAAGGATGGCGAGAGTTTCCACAATGTGCACCCACTCAACGGGCAAACCCTGAAACACCGTCATCAGCACACGCACGAGCACAGCAAGCCCGGCTGCTTTCGGCAGCACGGAGAAGAAAGCAGTAATTGATGTAGGTGCCCCCTCATAAGCATCAGGCGCCCACATGTGAAACGGCGCCATCGCTATCTTGAATCCGAAGCCCGTGATGACAAACAGGAAAGCAACAAGTATGATCTTGCTGTCTATCGCCTTGTCTATTCTGATCGCCGCCCCGATGTCGCCGATGTGCAGGCTGCCTGTTAAACCGTAAAGAAGGCTTATCCCATAGACAAGAAACGCCGAAGCCGTTGCGCCAAGCAGCAGATATTTTATAGCCCCCTCAGAGGATTTCGGATCGTCCTTTAAGTAACAGCACAGAATGTAGCAGCATATCCCTATATATTCAATGCAAAGATACACCATCAGCAGGTTGACAGCAGACGCAAGGAGCATAAATCCTGCGGTGCAGAGGACGATAAGCGCATAGTATTCGCCGATGTATTTAGTCAGCCGGACATAGCGCAGGGAAACAAGCATAATTAAAAAACTGCCGCACAGTAAAATAATCTTGAAAAAGACAGCGTACCCGTCGTTTACCATCATGTTTTTGATCATTCCTGTAACGAGTTGCAGGTCGTAATCAGCGGGGAAAATCACAGCGACAGCCGTGAAAAGGAGCGATGCCATTCCAAGACAGGCGACAAGGTTCTTTCGTGAATCCCTGATGAATAGGTCAAAGAAGATCATGAGCAGACCTGCACCGATAAGAAACAGTTCGGGGAAAAGGAATGCGTAGGATGGATGTCCTTCAAGTATTTGTTGTAATAATGCCATTGTTTTTCAGAATTGGTTTACAGTTTTTTCTGTGTAAATCTATGTAATCCGTGCCTGAAAAAATTCATATCTCTTCCCGCCATGAACTTTTGCGCCAGAGCCAGAATTAATTATCCTCCCATCCATTTTAGCAACGCATCGGTGTACGGTGTGAACAGGTCAAGAATCAGGCGCGGATAGACACCTATCGTAACAGCGAAGATCGCCGTCGGTGTGAGCGTGATGATCTCGCGGTAATCCATGTCTTTGAGGTGCGACCACTTTTCGTTGAATGGACCGAGAAACATACGCTGAATCGTCCACAGGTGATAAGCGGCGGTGATAACGATGCCGAGCACTGCGATATAGACCATGAGAGGGAAGAAGTTCGCCGCCCAGTTGATCGGCGCTGGCGAATTGAAAGAGCCAACCAGCACGAGGAACTCGCCCCAGAAACTGTTCAGACCCGGCAGTCCGAGCGATGCGAAGAAGACGAGCGAGACGAAACCTGAATAGATTGGGAAGCGCGTTGCAAGTCCGCCGAACTCGTTTACCCCGCGCGTGTGTGCGCGGTCATAGATGACGCCGGCGATCAAAAACAGCCCGGCAGTTACCATGCCATGATTAAGCATCTGCATTATTGCGCCGTTCACCGCCTGCGTCTGGAAGGTTGCAATGCCGAGCACACAGAAGCCCATGTGCCCGATGCTGGAGTAGGCGATGAGTTTTTTCAAATCCTGTTGCGCCATAGCAACAAGCGAGCCGTAGAGGATGTTGATCACGCCGAGAATGGCAATCCATGGAGCGAGCGTGTGGGCGGCATCGGGCAGTATGGGAAAGTTGACACGCAGCAGACCGTAAGTTCCCATCTTAAGCAGAACGCCCGCAAGTATGACGCTCACCGCTGTCGGCGCTTCAACATGCGCGTCCGGAAGCCATGTATGGAACGGGAAAATCGGCACTTTGATGGCGAAACCTATGAAAAGTGCGATGAAAACGATGATGCCGAAAGCGCCGGCGGCGCGGGCGTCTACCGACAGAACCTCCGCTATGCGCAGCATATCAAAGGTGTTCTCGCCGACTGTGAAATACATCGCAAGGATCGCCAGCAGCATGCAGAGGCTGCCGATAAGTGTGTAGAGGAAAAACTTGATGGCAGCGTATTCTTTGCGCGGTCCGCCCCAGATGCCGATCAGAAAATACATCGGGACGAGCATTATTTCCCAGAAGACATAAAAGAGAAAAAAATCAAGCGCGCAGAAGACGCCGAGCATTGACATCTCAAGAATGAGAAAGAGCGAGAAGTAACCCTTGCATCTGTCGGTTATGCCCCACGATGCGATGAGAGAAACAGCGGAAAGCAGTGTTGTAAGCACAATGAGCGGGACGCTGAGTCCGTCGCCGCCTAAATAATAATGGATGCCGATTGATTTGATCCATGTAATGCGCTCCACGAATTGCATGGTTGTTTGATTCGGATCAAAGCATGAAAGCATCTTTATGCTCAAAATCAGTGCGATTAAACTGGCGAACAGCGAAACGATTTTTGAGACTATTCCCTTTTCCCCCGCAGGCAGTATAATCACCAGAATGCAGCCCGCAAGCGGTGCAAATATGATCAGTGTAAGAAGATGTTTATCTATAAATTCAAGCATATTATCGTGCCTCCTCTGCGCCCTCCGCGCCTTTTCTGCGCCCTCTGCGTTTCAATCTTTTCTTTATCATTTCAACAATAAAATCAACAAAATTCCGAGCAATATAACAAACGCATAATTCTGTAAATAGCCTGTCTGAAACAATCGCGCTATTCCGCCGACCTGCCGAACGATTATCCCTACCAGATTCACCAGCCCGTCAACGATCCACTTGTCTGTCCAGCCCTCTATCGTGCTCCACGCCACACCGAGCCAGCCGGTGAGATTGACCAGTCCGTCAATTATATTGTTGTCAAACCACCGCAGCATCTTTATGAAAACATAGCCGCACCGAAGAAAGATGAACTCAGCGATGTCGTCCATGTAGTATTTATTCGTCAGAAGTGTATGAATCGGCAGCAGCCTTGTGCGGATTTTTTCCCTGTCAATGACTTTGTAGTGGTAAATCAGCGCCGCCGTCAGTATGCCGCTGATTGCTATGACAGAAGAAATTATCATCACCGACCAGTTGGGCGCAGGTGCATGGACTGCGCCGTGCGCCGCAGTTTCAATTATATGTTCTCCAGTTTCGCCGATATTGAAAGGTTTAAAATTAACAAGTTCGTGGAATCTGTTCGCCCACGGCGTGCCGAGCCAGCCGCAGCATACTGCAAACACTGCAAGTATCATCAGCGGCACCGTCATCGCCGGCACCGTCTCGTGCGGCTCCCCGTGCCCGCGATACTTGCCGCCAAAGGTTAAAAACATAAGCCTGAACATATAAAACGCCGTCATCAGCGCCGCTACTATCCCGAATACATAGGGAAGTACATGCAGAATATCAGGGTGTCCGTGATACCATTTAAGCGCATCCGCTATGATTTCATCCTTGCTCCAGAAACCAGCGAGCGGGAAGATGCCTGCAATTGACAACGACCCGATGAGAAATGTTAAAAAAGTGATCGGCATCTTCCGATAAAGACCACCCATATGGCGCATATCCTGCTCGTGGTGGCAGCCGATGATCACGCTGCCGGAGCAAAGGAACAGGAGCGCCTTGAAAAATGCGTGCGTGAATAGATGGAATATGCCCGCAGTATAGCCGCCGACGCCGAGTCCTAACATCATGTATCCAAGTTGGCTTATTGTTGAATATGCCAGCACCTTTTTTATGTCATACATAACCAGCCCCATCGTTGCAGCAAAGAAAGCGGTAAAGCCGCCCACGAGCGCAACCACCATCATTGCGGTCGGCGCAAAATCAAAGATTGGAAAAGTTCTGCCCACAAGGTAAACGCCTGCTGCCACCATTGTGGCGGCATGAATCAGCGCGCTGACAGGGGTCGGACCTTCCATAGCATCGGGCAGCCATATATGCAGCGGAAACTGGGCGGACTTGCCGACCGCCCCCATGAATATGAGAATCGCAGCGGCAGTGATGATCGCAGTGCCGTAAAGTTCGGGATGCATGCGAAGCAGATGGAAGATTTCGGTGAAGTTGAAAGTTGCGCCCTGCATTCCGTTGTATCGGATGGTCAATCCGAACAGGATGCAGATTCCAAGAAACATGCCGACATCGCCGACGCGCGTTGTGATGAACGCTTTCACCGCTGCTTTTGCTGCCGATGGCTTATGGAACCAAAATCCGATCAACAAATATGAAGCCAGTCCGACCAGTTCCCAGCCGATGTAGATAAGAAGAAAATTATCTGCAAGCACGAGCATCAGCATTGCGCCGGCGAAAATTGCCAGATATGCGAAAAATCGTGGATACAGCGGATCGCCTGCCATATAGCCTGTGGAATAGATAAAAATAAGCATCCCGATAAAACTGACGACCAGCAGCATCACTGCGGTGTAGTTGTCAACTAACACCCCGATGCGGATGGTGAACTCGCCGAGTTTCATCAGTTCCATCTGGACATTGTATGCCTCGCCGCCATGAAACTCGTATCCGAGGAAAAACACACCGATGAAAATTACGACTGAAATTGCGGCGGAGATGGCGATAGAGCCGATTGACACCGCCGCTGATAATCTGTTCTTCAGTTGCCTGCTGAAGAGCACGATGATCCCAAACGCAAGAAACGGAAATACTGGAATTAAAGGTGAAAGTTGTAATGCGGATTCAAATATTCTTTCCATTATTTTCAGTGTATTCAGCGTCTGCTATGTTGGAAGTCAACCCCCTTGCCAGGATATGGGCAGGTGGGGTGGAAAATCTTAAACCATGATCAATACCTCACCTTATAAAAAATATGAGGGTTTTCCAAAGGCTGTGGAAAACCCCGTTTTCCACAGACTGCCATTTCCACAATTGGCGGGCGACGCAGCCGCCCACCAGGCAGGCGAAGCGTCGCCGCTGTCGCCTAAATTGTGGAAATGTGGAAAACCCGAACATAAAATGAAAAATCCCAGGCACAGTCTGCTATCCGCGCTCGCCTCTATCAGAGACGGCAGCACTTTACTCCATGCGTCATTAAAAAAGCGAGCCAACAATCTAAATGAACGCCCTTTTCCCCCAAAGGAGAACGGTACAACGCTGATTCCGTGGACCCGCCTTAATATGTACCAGGATTTCTCTCTACCCATTCCTGCACCATCACACAACAACTTCGCTCACCATACTATGATACACCCTAACAGCAAGTCTTCTCGCCATCGCAACGATCGCCTTGCGCTTGCCTCTACGCCCCCTCAATCTCTCATACCTGCTCCTTGCTGCATCGCTGCACCTGACCCACGCCCACGCACACTCTACAAATATCCACCTCAACCGCCTGTTGCCTGCCTTAGTTATGCTCCCCCTCCTGACTGTCTCACCACTGCTCCTCTCACCAGGCACAAGCCCGATATAACTGGCAAACGCTTCACTGTTGCGAAATGCCCTGAAGTCGGCTACCTCTGTGGCTATCACCATCGCACTGGTCAAACCTATTCCACTCTGCTGCGCTATCTTGCGGGCACGCTGCCCACTACTACTGTCGCTCCTATACAACCCCTCTATCTTCTTCTCCACCACCTCCACCACCTTCTCAACCTCCCTCAATATCTTCAACTTCATCCTCAAACTCATCGCCACAACCCCTGTGCCGTCTGCCAACCGGGCATTGTTTACCAACTCCTTGCGCCACCCATCACTCCACATCTTGTAACAAATAGGCCTCTCTATACCATGGAACTTCACCTGCCCGTGTATCTGCAATTTAAGACGCTTCTCCTCAGCCTTAAACTGAAGCCTCGTTCGCACCAACTCCCTCTGCGCACGCTGCAACTTATCAGGCACAACCACATCATCAAAACTCCTCATCTCAAACGCCTGTATAAGACGAATACCATCACGCCGATCTGTCTTCACACCCCGCTTCCCAGGCACAACCGGCACATTACAAGGCGGCGCAATGTGAACAAAAATCGCCACACCTTTCATCTCCCCACCCATCTCCACCAGCCAATCGCGCAGATTGTAACCATGTGCACCACTCTCATAAACAACATGAACTTCACACCCGGGAAACCTCTTCATAAACCTTTCCCATTCCTCCGGCATCGGTGCGATTTTTACTCCCTTGCAAACGATCTCCCCATCAACCTTCACCGCCACCACATGCTCTGCGGTGTGCACATCCACACCTACCAGAACCGTACTATCCTGTGCTATAATCTCTTTACTGTTTTTCATTTACATCACTCCTTTCCGTGGTTTTCTCTTATCTTACATCACGGCAAGGAGTGTTTTTTAGCGGGAAATTATTTTTCCCGCACGATCCAAGCATAGTATCTAAAAATTTACCATTTCATCAAATTTATCTCATCCATTTTGATCGTCTTTCGCTGGCGGTAGATTGTAAGTACGATGGCGAGCGCAACCGCCGCCTCCGCCGCCGCTACCGTGATTGTAAATACGACGAACACCTGCCCTGAAAACGCCCCCTCTTGAAGATAGCGGGAAAATGCCACGAGATTGATATTCGCTGCATTCAGCATCAATTCAATGCTCATGAGTATTCCGATCATGTTGCGCCGCACCAGAACACCGTAAAGACCGATGCTGAAAAGCACCGCCGCGAGGATTAGAATGTGATGTAACGGTATCATTTTACATTTTCTTAGCCACAGACAACACAAAGTTCACAGAGAAATTCTTTTAATTCCATTTACCAACCGTTTCTCGCTAAAATTTATAAGTAAGGCTCTTTTTAGACCTGTGGCTTTTAAGCACGACAATGTTTGAGCAATTGCTACTTCTGGAAGTTTTGCAACAGATTTTATTTCTACGATGATCTCACCTGCAATTAATAGATCCAATCGTTGTCCTTTTATGATGTGTCCTTTAAAAATAACATCTATATCAACCTGACGCTGATAAAGAATGTTTCGTATATCCAATTCAATGCCCAATGCTTCCTCATATATTGACTCAAGAAGTCCAGGACCGAGTACTTTATGAACTTCTATTGCTGCACCAATAATTTTTCCTGTTAATTCATCCATTTAATCTCCGTGTTCTCTGTGTCCTCTGTGGCAAAGTTAAATCATTCTTTTCTTGCAATTATTATCGCCCCGATCATCGCCACCAGAAGGAGAACTGAGGCGATCTCAAACGGCAGCGCGTAAACGCGCAGGAGTGAAATGCCGAGGACCTGCGCGCTGCTCATATTAGCAGGTGCTGCGACCCCCGCTGGCTGCAATCCATGCCATGTGCG
>JBFMBQ010000259.1:0-10386 GCA_040755115.1 bacterium | reverse complement strand
AGTCTTTATTCTTATAAAAGTTCTCACCCAAATTAGCAAAGAAAGACGCAATAACAGCAGCAGCAGCGGGGTCGCTCTTGAGTCCGGTCTCCTTAAGTTTCAACACATCGGGGATGTAAAATGCAGCGGGCGATTCTAACTTGAGTTGGAAAGTAAAATTCCCCGGCACAAAACCCACGCTCCGGAACAACATTGATTGTGTAAACTGTCCCACAGATGTGAAATACACAGGATGCTTCATCGCATTCTTGTAAGCAAGATATTCATGTAAAAAAAGTTGCGTATTCTCTTCTATGCGTCCGCGCAGATCAGGTGTCATCTGCGCCTCTTCCCCGAGCAAATATGTCAGCATCTGTTCCATCAGTCCCTGATATTCGCGCTCTGATGGAAAATAAATCCGCCCCTCGGCGGTGCGTTTCACCAGATTGCGGTAGCCAGACCGTGTCAGATATTCAATGTATAAAACGGTTACATCTTTCCTGTAATTCTCAATGTTCTGAAAAGTTATCACATTGAGCAGGGGGTCGGACTCCGAATAAGTAAAAAGCAGCGTATCGCGCGGCAACTGTGTGAGAATCTCTTCGGCATATTTAGCGGAATGATCTGGCGCAGATGAAAAAAAACCTGACGGCTGAAAAACAGCTGGAACGATAAACACAATCACAGCGGTGATATAAGCAACAATATGAAGCAACCTTTTCACGATACCTCTGAAAGAGGAAGCAACAACACAAGTCCTGTGAAGTCCGCCGGCGCAGAGGATAAAAATCAATGTCCATATCAGCACGAGATACAGATTGACATCTCTATACGGTGAAATCATGAACAGTAGAACCAGTAGTGGAAGCAACGCAGCAATAAACGCAAGGGGAAGCGAAGACGCGCCGATAAAAAAAACAGTCGGTATTGAGAGGAACACAGGAATATAAACGCCGGCAGCAGCACGAGCGAAGTCGGAAAACAGGCTTTTGATGCCCGCGGAACTTGATAGAAGTTGCGTCCATTCAGCAACTACGGAAATATCTGATTGAAGTGCGGCTGCGGAAAGACTGTCCCAGTTGACCTCAAGCGGCGGGCGCAACGCGGTAAAAAACAGAATTGAAAACGCCGCGATTGCGACCACTCCACCGGCAGCGGCAATTCCCATCTTTGATTTTTGTGACGCACGGGAAAATGGATGAAGGAAAATCAGTAAAAAGATACCTGCTGCCGCCGTGGCTGCATGGATGCAGACGAATAAAGCAAAAAAAAGCACCGCCAGTGGAAACCGTCTGATAAAATCAACCTGCCAGAGTGCAGTGCCGAGCGCCGCGACAAAAACGAGGAAAACGAAGGCATTATCCCCTGTGCCGCGACAAGTCTCGCCGAATTGCGGCAGCGTAAAAAGAAGCAACGGAGGCAGAGCCGCAAAATGCCGCTGCATCCCATATTGCCGCAGCAGTATATATAACATCGTCAGCGCTGCCGCTGCCGCCACAGATGAAAAAACATTCAACCCAAAAACAACTGAATTGAACGGCAAAAAGTGAAACAGATGGGCAATCAGCAGATAAAGCGGATTTCCCGGTATGGAAGATGGGCGCAACGCATGCGCAGCCAACGCCGTCTCGGGGCTACTGCCCCATCCTGTGAAAGTGCGCGCATGCGCCAGACAAATCCCTGTGCATGCAAGGAAAAGAAGCACAGCGGCGGGATCAATTTTTTTTTTACTTTTTCTGACAAGGTCTCGCACAGATAAGCAATTCAGAATTATTCATACCGCTATTCAAATCCCTTCGGAATCACGGTTCTCGGTTTGCGTTTATAAAATTCTTTCCCCAACCCGCGATACAGGATAATCCCGATAATCGGAATCAGAAGCGCAAACACCCAGAAGAGTTTATCCAGCGCCCTGAAATCTTTTCGTGTCAGACAACGATAAAAATGCCACAACCAGTAAACAGCAAAAACTATAATTCCAATGGTAACAACAGCGGCGCTGATCTTCTCCAGCAAGATATAACCCTCCCGATAAACTCTTATCATTGATTGTAAATTACCTTGTCCGAAGTTGCAAAGAATTTTGTGAAAATCATTTAGCCACAGAAACACTGAAAGACGGAAGCATAGAAGTCCAGAAGTGGAAGAGCATCGTGTTTTTCTGGTCAGTCCAGACCGCGGAAAAATATTTTTTAAAACCACTTGCCAAAATATTCACAGGTCATTATTATTTAGGTAATGGATAAACAAGTGGCTGCCGACATTCATCAGATTTCTTGTTGTTGTTGCAACGACAACTGATGGGTGGGGGCTGCGCGCTTGTTTTGCACATAACCTTTTAACAACATATAACTGAAAGACAGCCCATCATCCTAAATAAAGGTTGGTGGGTTTTTTTATTGTCTGAAAACAAATAAGGAGGGTGTGCAGGAGTGAAAACAGACAGATACATAGAGGACAAAAGCAGCAAGGTAGAAATCGGCATCCCGATTGAAGGGGAAACAGGGGTCATTGATTTCAATAAACTTCGTTCGGGGGGGTTTATCAAACAGCGTCAGAAAGACCTGTTTACGGTGCGCTGCCGTGTTCCTGGTGGTCGGCTGCCGGTATCAAAATTAAAAAAGATCGTTGAAGTGGCTGAAAAGTATGGAGGCGACTATGTGCATCTCACAATACGCATGTCGCTGGAAATCCCGTATGTGAACTACAAAGATTTTGGGGTGGTTGTAGATGAACTGGCGGAAGCGGATCAAAAGATCGCCTCCTGCGGACCGCGAGTGCGTGTCCCGCGCGCCTGCTCGGGCTGCGAGTATAATCCCAACGGACTTGTTGACACCCAGCAGATGACGCGGCTCATTGACGAGCGCTACTTCGGCTCTCCCTGCCCGCACAAGTTCAAGATTGACATCTCAGGTTGCCCGCTTGACTGCATGCATTCCAATGAGGCGGACCTCGGGTTGCAGGGCGCGATAGTCCCCTTCTGGGACCCTGAGGGCTGTATAGGCTGCACACTTTGCGCAAAGGCTTGCAAAGAAGACGCCATTCATTCCGATGACGAGGGGCGTCCCATGTTTCGTCCTGAGAAGTGCATCGGCTGCGCCGATTGCATTCGTGTCTGCCCGACAAGTTCCTGGATAGAATCGGCACGGGGTTATACCATTCGCATCGGCGGCAAGCATGGCCGTCACCCGCTGCACGGCACGATCGTCGCCAAATGCCTACCCGAAGACCGCGTCCCTGCACTTATAGAAAAAACTCTTGAGTGGTACAACGGCAATGTTGAAAAAGATGAACACCCGCGCATTGGCACCTTGCTCAGGAAAACAGGAATGGAATCTTATATGAATTCAGTTAAAGACATTCTTGGCGAATACGCGGCGCAAAATCCGAGAATACCGGAACCCATAATACTGCATCCGGAGGAGGAAATAGAGTGAATGAGGCTCTCGGGAACGGGAACGGAATTTTGATGGAAGGAGAGATACGATGACCACAAAAACTGCCATAGCGACACCATTCAGACTTGACCTGCGGGGCGAAATCTGCCCGGCGCCATTCATCAAGACAAAACTGAAGATTGAATCATTGCCGACAGGAGCGATTTTAGAAGTAACCGTTGACGGTGAGGCAATTGAGACCATCCCGCGCGGCATGAAAGAGGATGGACATAAAATCGTCGCAGTTGAGCGCGAGGACAACGGCGTGTTCAGGTTTTACATCCAGAAATCAGATGATATTTAGGAGGTGATCCCGACAATGCACAGGTTTCTTCTCATCGTTGTAATCGGCTCCTTTGCACAATATATTGACGGTGCTCTCGGCATGGGCTACGGGGTATCTTCCTCTGCGTTCCTGATCGCAGCGGGCTTGATGCCGGCACTTGTCTCCGCCTCCGTTCATACGGCGGAGTTATTCACCAGTCTGGTCTCAGGGCTTTCACACTTGAGATTTGGAAATGTTGACAAAAAAATATCCATTCCGCTGACCTTCGCCGGGATTGCCGGCGGCGTTGCAGGTGCTTACATAGTGTCGGTTGTGCCCGGTGAAACGATGAAACCTTTTGTCGGAATAATCCTTCTTTTTCTGGGCATCAAGATATTTGTAAACTTTTTCGGGAACGGTAAAGTAACCCTGACAGGCGGCGGATTTTCCAGAAGGTTTCTTGTAATTCTGGGTATTGCTGGCGGCACAGTAGATGCAGTGGGCGGCGGCGGGTGGGGACCGATCTGCACTTCAACTCTGGTTGCTGCAAATAAGACTGAACCGAGATATATCATAGGCTCTGTAAATTTATCAGAATTTTTCACTACCGCGGCGATAGTTTTAACCTTCGGATTAACCCTTGGTTTTGATAAATTCCTCTGGCACATAACAATACCGCTAATAATCGGCGGTATCATTGCCGCGCCGCTGGCAGCATATACATCAAGAAAAATATCACCGGCAACATTAGGCACGGCAGTCGGCGTTATACTCATACTGCTGAGCACCCGAACGATTGCAAGTTTTTCCCACAAAATGTTCGGATTCTGGATTTCCTTTAATCCAGTGTTAACAGCGATTACCATAGTTCTTATTCTGACAACAATTGTCATATTCAAGAAAGCAGTATTCAGAAAAATTCGGTCGGAGGTTGATTAGACAAGTTCGCTTTTACAAAGCACAATGTTCCTGATAATACTCCTTGCTGGACTTGTGACACAACTTGTAGCGGGAACGCTCGGCATGGGGTTTGGCGTTACTACAACCTCGCTGCTTCTGACGCTTGGCTTCAGCACAGCGCTTGCAAGCGCTGCGGTGCATACGGCTGAGACGCTGACATCCTTTATGTCAGGGATGTCTCACTTGCTTGCTGGTAATGTGGAGAAGAAGATCGTGATACCGCTAACATTTTCCGGCATGGCAGGCGGCGTAACCGGGGTTTATGTTTCGGTCAATTTGCAGCATACAGAAATCGTAAAGCCGTTTGTTGCATTTTTTCTGCTTATTATGGGCGGACTGATCGCCTACAGATTCGCCACCAAAAACCATGAATTTGAACATTGTAATCCGGGAAGGAAAAAACTTGTTCCCCTTGGTTTTGTTGCCGCCCTTATTGATGCGCTGTGCGGCGGCGGGTGGGGTCCGATAGCAACGCCTACGCTGATCATGTTCAATTCGCATCCGCGCAAAGCCATCGGGTCGGTTAATTTATCAAGTTTCTTCATAACCGCTACAATCGCAGTTTCATTTTTTGTAATGCTGCCAAAGATAGATTGGAGAGTGGTTGTGCCCCTCGTCATCGGCGGCGCAATAAGCGCACCCTTCGCCGCTCACCTCACTAAAAAACTCCCTATCAAGGTTCTTGGGATCTCGGTAGGCGCGCTTATCATGATCCTAAGTATAAGAACTATATTCATTTCGTTGTAACGGATTATACCCCGGCTGTAATCTACGATTGTTGATCGTCATTCGGCTGCGGCTGCGCTGCTGGAATCGGGACTCGCAGTTCGGATTTCGGTGTTCGGGTTTTTATTCTTAATCTTTTACCCGAACTACGATTCCAGCCGCGCAATCTGTCAACGATGTGTGAAGCCATGAATAATACAAGTTGCCAA
The DNA here is from genome assembly GCA_040755115.1 of bacterium. Classification (GTDB taxonomy): domain Bacteria; phylum UBP15; class UBA6099; order UBA6099; family JBFMBQ01; genus JBFMBQ01. The sequence goes on along the minus strand of JBFMBQ010000259.1, from coordinate 4,810 downwards.
TCATTTATGTTATAGTGCGCTACTGATTACTGATATTGACTTTATCCATAATTTGTTTTATTTATATTCGGATAAAAAGTTTGTTAAGGGAAGAATGAAAATGGGAAAAGAGCGGACATTTGTGATGATCAAGCCCGACGGCGTACAGAGGGGATTGGTCGGAGAGGTAATCCGCCGCCTTGAGCGCAGGGGTCTTCGCATAGCGGCAATCAAAATGATGCACATTGAGCCTGAACTCGCTGAAAGGCATTATGTGGAACATCGGGGCAAGCCGTTTTTTGATTCACTGATAGACTTCGTCACCTCGGCGCCGGTTGTGGCAATGGTTGTTGAAGGCACGGCTGCGGTAACGCTCGTGCGCAATATGATGGGCGCACTGAAGCCGGAAGAGGCTCTGCCAGGTTCTATACGCGGCGATTTTACAACGAGCAAAAGTTATAATATCGTCCACGGCTCAGACTCCCCTGAAAATGCCGAACGCGAAATTTCCTTTTTTTTCAAAGACAATGAAATCTTCTCCTATCACCGCAAGGTGGAATGCTGGCTGGAATGTGAAACTTAGACAACTCTTTATTTTTTTGTTCATCCTCGCCTCCGTAAGAGTCTTAACCGGCACACCTGCAAGCGATATCGGCACGATTCTCACTGACCCAATTCTCAAAGGGACATCGGTCGCAATAGTTATCTCCGACCTTGATTCAGGCGAAGCACTCTATGAACTTAATCCTGCGAAAAGTTTTATCCCTGCATCAAACATGAAACTCGTAACGGCGGCAGCAGCCATCGTCGCGCTCGGTCCATCAAAACGCATCACCACAGACATCCTCGCCGATGCCTTCAAACCCGAAACAGGCGCTGTATACAACATCCTCATACGCGGGCATGGAGACCCCACGATGTCGGAAAATTTCTTTTCATCCAACCGCGAGGCTATTGATAAACTCGCAGGCGAGATGTTCCTTAATGGCATACGCACGATTAAAGGCAATATCATCCTTGATTCATCTTATTTCCCGACAGACGGCTATCCCACCGGCTGGAACGCAGAAGATACTTACTATTGCTATGCGCCGCGAAACAGTGCGTTGACAATCGCTGCAAATTGTCTGAAACTAACCGTCAGCGCAGACAAAGACAATAAAAATGTTAATGTTGATTTTGATCCGCCACTCAGCAGCACTGCCGTCAGGGTAAACATCCAGCGTGTTTGGAGAGGCAAGTCCAGCATCACCATCGGCGAGGGCGCAGATGGGAAGTTTACAATATCGGGAAGGATAAGGGTGGGGCAGTCCGTGAGCAGGGAATATCCTGTAAAAAACCCTGTGATGTTCTTCGGCAGCGCACTTGAGTCAAGTCTGAAAAGGGCGGGCATTGCCTTTCAGGGCAAACTTATAAACGCGGCGAACTGGAAAGGCGACCGCAGCAATTTCAGACTGCTTTTTCAGTTCTATTCGCCTGATCTGATGGAGATACTCACGGAGATGCAGCACGAGAGCGATAATTTTGTTGCCGAACAACTTTTAAGGATGACAGGCGCGGAGGAAGCGGGCAAAGGCACACCCGCCGCCGGTGCAACGGAGGCTGAAAAGATATTGCATCGCTACAAGATGGCGACGGCGCAGAACCTGTCAATCTATGACGGCTCGGGACTATCGCGCTTAAATCGCCTTGCGCCGCAGGTGCTGATAAAAATCCTGAAAACTTTTTATTACTCGCAGCAGCGAGAAAACTTCATGGCAACACTGGCAGCCCCGGGCGAGAAGGGAACGATGGAAAAACGGCTGACGGGGACTTCAGCGGTGGGCAGGCTGCGCGCAAAAACAGGCGCGCTGCGAGGCGCGTGCGCCCTCAGCGGCTACTACCGCCGCCCGAACGGCAACACAGCCGCCTTCGTGATGCTGTTCAACGGCTATACTGTTCACTCTAACCACATCCGCGAACTACAGGATAAGATTGTCAAAATTATGATGGAGTTGTAATATTACACAAAGTTAAAGGTGTAAAAGAACCAATAGGGAATTGCGGAATGCGGAGTGCGGAATGCGGAATAAAAGATTGCAGTAGGCGCGCACAGGAGAGCGCACCCTACAACCGGGACTGATCAATATGAATGCGCCAATTGGAATTTTTGACTCGGGCGTCGGCGGGTTATCGCTGCTGAGGGAGATGGATAACCTTCTGCCTTATGAGGATTTCCTGTATTTCGGTGACACATTCAGAATGCCTTATGGCACAAAAAGCGAAAAGGCGATACTTGAATTTTCAAACGAGATCATCGGTTTTCTTGCGCGGGAAAAAGGCTGCAAAATGATCGTGGTAGCCTGCAATACCGTAAGCGGCTTGATGCCGGAATGTCATACGATGTTCGGCATTCCCGTTGTCGGCATCATCAACTACGGCTGCGTGGCGGCGGCATTGTATGTAACCTATAACTTCCGAATCGGCGTGCTGGCGACAAAACGCACAATCCAGAGCGGCGTTTACCGCAAATTTATTGATGATTTTGATCCCACTGTAAAACTTTACACAGTAGAATGCACAGACCTCATACCGATGATTGAGAAGGGAATGATCGGCTCACCCGACACACGGCGCACGGCTGAAAAATATCTTCTCCCAGTCCAGAGAAAAGATATTGATACACTCATACTCGGCTGCACCCACCTGCCCTTCATCCGCCGCATCATACAGGACATCATCGGTCCTGCCATAACCATAGTTGACCCTGCACGCCGCACTGCCGTGCTCTCTATGAAAATCCTCGCTGATAACAAACTGCTGAAAAAAAATAAAAGAAAAAAAGGGACGACTGAATTCTATGTATCCAGTTCCCCCGAAGAATTCCTCAAAACTGCTTCACTAATTGCGGGGATTGAAACTGGCTCTAAAATTCACCGAGTTGAGTTTTGATTTAAGGGTGAAAATTGTGCGTTGTATAAATGCGTAAGACGGTAGATGGTAGAAGTAAGATGATTTTAATCGTCTCTCGTCTACCATCTCCCATAATTACCCGAATTTTTGTTTTATCACCTTGAAGGTTTCTCTATATTCGTGTTCATAGTTACGCTTAAAGTGTGTGATGATTTGTTCCTCTATGAAATGACCGAATACATGTATGTGTATATCAAGAATACCTTCCATGATGCGAAGAAATTCCTTGTCTGATTTCTTAACGAAGTAACCGCGGTTCTCGCAGCGGAAAACACTTCGGAAATAAAATGGTGTAACCTTCGTGAAGTATGTCTTATTCCTGCGGTCGTATGTGGTTTCCTCTATCCAGGTAAGCATCTTCGGCTTGATCAGATGCTGCACAAGTTTCGGTATCTGCCCGTGCGCACACCATTCGTTCTTCCAGTATTTCGTGTCGTCAGTGATTTTTTCTTCAAGCGGTTTCCCGCTCTTCACATTCGGAAGCCTGGTCGCTTCAAAGATATATTCTTCTGTAAGAAAATGGACCGCTTTCTCAAACGGACCGCCCTCAAACCTGTGTTCAAGCCTGAATTTCATAATTTTTCAAATAAGATGTGAGATGTGAGAAGTAAGACTGGAGACGAAGAGATGTGAGATAAGAGACGAATTATTATCTTACATCTAACTTTTTACATCTTACCTCGTTTTTTTCGCAGTTCCTCCAGGTCCTTTTCAAATATCTTCGCTTCCTTGTCAAGATTATCAATCTGATATTTCACGATGGTTTTTTCCGCTAACTGCCCAAGTAATGGGAGATTGATCTTTATTTCGCCTTCCAGTTCGCGCAGAATCTTGTCGTTTCCCTGCGGAATGAAGCGGATTTTCCCTCTCATCTGAAAAATATTTGAGAAATAAAAAGTCTTCACCTGATACTCGTAAGTATTGTTCTTCTTATCCCAATGCCCTGTCTCCCTCCAGGAGACCATTTTCGGCGTAATTAACTTCCGCAGCGGTTTCGGTATCTCGCCATCGCCCCGCGTGATAAATTCACAGTGAATATCCGTGTCGGTTTCATCCCATTTCACCTGCTTCAGACTCGTAATATTCGGATACACTCGCTCGTCGCGCGTGCGGTCTTTAGCAATCATCATTGCCTCCTCCAGAGTGCCGTTCAAAAGGTGCTTCGCCGTGTATCTCATACCATTTACCCCCGGTTAATTATTTTCTTCAACATTAAGTGCCACCAAGATAATTGTTGAGATTATAGCGAAAATCATCTCGTTTCGCTACAATGTCAACTTTGCCAATCTATTTCACTTGATATATAATGAATTAACTTAAAAATACGCATTTGTATTGTTGTCTGCATTCTTGAGAAATTATTTATTCTCAAAATTTTTGCAGAGCGGTCCGTGTAAAGAATATAAGCAAGTGGTGAATTTAAATCATGCGATACAATAAAGAACTCATTAGAGAATGGTTCAAAGACAGGAATCTTATAATAGTAACAAACCGTGAACCATACATACATACTTACAATGAAGACGGCGACATTTCATGTTCCATCCCCGCAGGCGGTGTAACGGCGGCGATGGATCCGATAATGCAGGACTTGAACGCCACCTGGGTTGCATGGGGCAACGGCAATGCAGACATGGATGAGGTTGACGATAAAAACCATGTGCCAGTTCCGCCCTCCCGTCCGCGCTACACACTGCGTCGCGTATGGCTCACACACACGGAAGTAAAAAACTACTACCTCGGCTATTGCAATGAAGGGCTGTGGCCACTTTCGCATAACCTCTTGAGCAAAGTGCGTTTTGAAAAAAAACAATGGAACTATTACCAACAGGTGAACAGTAAATTCGCACAGGCTGTGCTTGAAGAATGCAGGGATAAC
>JBFMBQ010000258.1:0-2668 GCA_040755115.1 bacterium | reverse complement strand
AATAATTTTTTTGATACTGACCTTTTGATCAGTATGCAGAACTGGAGATACACATAGAAAGATTTGCAGGATTGACATAACAATCTTATGTCCAGGGCATGCCGTGTCCATACACGAGGAGCGATAAGGGGTGAAAGGGTGGACGGGATTGATTAATAAAAATGATGAATTAGGGTTATTAAAAATCAGCGTCAATCTGCGCAAATCAGCGTAATCCGCGTCTAATTTTTTTTTGTTTAATTTCAGCCCCAGTACTTCTTATCCAGCGTGCGCAGTTGGACGGCCTCGGCTACATCGTCGGGGCGTATTTCGTCTCTGCCGTGGAGGTCGGCGATGGTGCGGGCGAGTTTGCGTATGCGGTCGTAAGCGCGTGCGGTGAAACCGTATTTTTTGATCGCACTCTTGAGCAGTTCCTCCGCTTCCGTCGGGAGTGTGCAGTATTTTTTCATCAGGCGCGGCGTGAGTTCCGCATTGCTGTAAATTTTTTCGTCCTTATAGCGTTTAAGTTGTATTTCGCGTGCTCGGTTGGCGCGTGAGCGTATCGTCTCGGAGACCTCGCCGCCCGGCGCGGCGGTGATCTTGTTCGGGTCAAGGCGCGGCACTTCAACATGAATATCAATTCTATCAAGGAGCGGACCCGAGATTTTTTTGACATATTTTTGGATCAGGTGAGGGGAGCAGATGCACTCGCGGGCGTAGTCGCCGAACCAGCCGCAGGGGCAGGGATTCATCGCGCCGACGAGCAGGAAGACCGCCGGGAAGGTGAGCGTGGTGGATGCGCGGGCGATTGTAACGATGCCGTCTTCCATCGGCTGGCGCAGCACTTCAAGGACATCGCGCTTGAATTCGGGGAGTTCGTCAAGGAAGAGGACGCCATGGTGAGCGAGGCTGACCTCGCCGGGCTTGGGGATGGAGCCGCCGCCGACGAGAGCGATGTTAGAGATCGTGTGGTGCGGCGCGCGGAAGGGGCGGGTGCGGACAACGGGCTGGTTGCCATGGAGCAACCCGTTTATGCTGTAAATTTTAGTAACTTCCAGGCACTCCGCGCGTGAGAGATCGGGAATGATTGACGGCAGCCGCCGCGAGAGCATCGTCTTGCCCGCGCCGGGCGGTCCGATCATTATAACATTGTGGTTGCCCGCGGCTGCGATCTCAAGTGCGCGCTTCGCATGTTCCTGCCCTTTGACCTCCGCAAAGTCGGCATCGTATTCAACATTTCCGCCCCATAGTTGATCCTGATCGGGCTTGAACGGCTCAATCTCCGTTTCGTCGTTGAGGAAAAGGACAACCTCTTCAAGCGTTTCCATTGGATAGACATTCACATTTTCAACCAGTGCGGCTTCGGCGGCATTTTCGGCGGGCACAACGAGACCGTCAAACTTTTCACTTTTTGCGAGGAGCGCGATAGGCAGCACGCCGCTGACGCGGCGGAGTCTGCCGTCAAGCGACAGTTCGCCTAAAAAGAGCATGTTTTCGTATTTTTTTGATTTAATATCGCCGCGCGCGGCGAGAATGCCAAGGGCGATTGGGAGATCAAAGACAGGACCTTCCTTGCGCACATCGGCGGGCGCGAGGTTCACCGTGAGGCGTTTCATCGGAGCGAACAGGTCGGAATTTTTCAGCGCGGTGAGGACTCTTTCCTTTGATTCTTTTACCGCGGCATCGGGCAGCCCCACGATGGAAAAATAAAATTTTCCGCGTGTGGTGATGTCCACTTCCGCCTGCACCACATAGGCATCAATACCGAGTGTCGCCGCTGAGTTTATTCGTGCGAACATGTTTTATTCGTCAGTCCCTTGTAAGATGCCTTATAATTATCATTTCTTTAACAAAGACTGCATATAATTTTATAAGATCATCTTTAGATATTTTTATATTAAGCGCTTTACATACATCAAGGTCTAAATTTAAGCGTTCTGGAGAGGGTTGAATAAGTTGACCGAGAACGCTAAACAACCGCTGTTGATACACTTGTGATTTTTCCTTTTCCCAGAATTCTTTATATCTTTCATCAAAATGTATATCAAATTGATTGCGAAGAGGGGGGAATTTTACTTTGCCGTATTTTTTGAATACTTTGACGAGAGAAGAGATGTCAGATTCGCTCGGAAAAATTTTCATTTCATAAAGATCGTAAAATCGGATATCTATAAATCTTCCTGTGCTTTCTTCCTTTAAAAGAAAAAAGTTAGCGAAAAAAACAGATGAATTCAAAATCACACATAGCGTCTGTGCCTTTTTGGGATCTTCTTCAATAATAACATTTACCTGATTTGAAGGTGAAAAAAGTTCATTAGAGAAAAAGGAATTGAGAAAGGTATGGGGGGAGAAAGGGTTTATTCTGCGGCTCACAACAATTCTTGTTTTCTTTGATTGCAATTCATTTTGCACATTTATCCAGAAATTGGGCCAATCCCAATTGCTTTCAGCTTTGAATCCTGATGCGCGGCAAACATTAGAAAATTTATTGTAAGGTTTGTGTGCAATAAAATCGCAATTATCGGTTATGTCCATTGAAGATAAACCTACAGAAGTGCGCAAAGACCTTGTTAAAGATTCACGCTCTATTTCATAACAGACATCCAAATGAGATTTTGCTGTGATTGATTTTTTGCCTTCTTTAGAAAATCTGAGAAATGCCTGTTGAACTCTTGAATCATCTGAGTGA
>JBFMBQ010000257.1:0-3429 GCA_040755115.1 bacterium | reverse complement strand
GGACCAGATCATCCTTGAGAGCCGCATCGCAATGCTGGAGAACATCCTCCAGAAAAGCAAGGTGCTCGCTGCATCTGAAATAACAACCGACAGGGTCGGAATCGGCTCACGCGTCAAAGTGAAAAATCTTAAAACGCAGAAGGAAGAGGAATTCACAATTCTTTCCACGATGGAATCAGACCCCGCGAACAGCAAGATTTCGGATGTTTCGCCAGTCGGTCGCGCACTGATGCGGATGAAAAAAGGCGATTACACAGAAGCGGTAACACCGAGCGGCAAGGTGAAATATCTTGTCCTGTCAATCAAGAGATGATCAAGTAGCCAGTAACCAGCAGCCAGCAGCCAGGAAATTCGTTTGAAGTTAACTCTCAATTTTTTCCCTGTCAACTATCTACTACTTACTATCTACTTTCAAAATGGACAGAGATGAAATAATATCGCGCAGACTTGAAAAGGCGGAACAACTTCAGCAGAAGGGGATTTCGCCTTACAAAAAGGTATTTTCCCGCACGCACACAAATTCATTCCTCCTTGAAAACTGGGAAAAACTTGCTGAAACACAAATCGCCGCCGCAGGACGCATCAAAGCCATACGCACTCACGGCAAAGCCGTTTTTGCAGACCTCATTGACGAAACAAGCAAGATACAACTTTACATAAAACAGGATATCATCGGCGATGAAAAATTTGAAGACCTCGCATTACTTGATATTGGCGACATAATCGGTGTCAACGGCAAAGTTTTCAAAACCCGACGCGGAGAAGTTTCCGTCCTCGTGGACGATTACATCATCCTCACCAAGACGCTCCGCGACCTCCCGGAAAAATTCCACGGTCTCAGAGACTCCGAACTCCGCAACCGACAACGCTACCTTGACCTCATCGCTAACCCGGAAGTAAAAGAAAAATTTCACCTGCGCATCAAAATTATTCAGTATATCCGCAACTTCCTCACCGAGCGCGGCTTCCTTGAGGTGGAAACACCCATGATGCAGCCGATACCGGGCGGCGCACTCGCCCGCCCATTCTGCACTCACCATAATGCGCTGGACATTGACCTGTATCTCCGAGTCGCCCCCGAACTTTATCTGAAACGACTCGTAGTAGGCGGGTTTGAAAAAATCTTTGAGATCAACCGCAACTTCCGTAATGAAGGCGTCTCCACCAGACATAATCCCGAGTTCACCATGCTTGAACTCTATCAGGCTTATGCAGATTACAACCACATGATGGAACTGACAGAAGAAATGCTGCACGGAGCAGCACATCAACTACTGGGCGCCGCAACGATTGAATACCAAGGCACTGAACTTGATTTCGCCCGACCCTGGAAACGGATAACATGGCTTGATACTCTTAAAGAGTTCGGCGGCATCACACTGAATCCAGACGCATCGGAGGCTCAACTTGCACAAATCTGTCAGCAGAAAAACATCCCCTGCGAGCAGGGAGAAACTAAGGGAAAAATACTTGACCGACTGTTCAAGGAACTCGTTGAACCGAACCTGATACAGCCGACTTTCGTTATTGATTACCCCACGGAAATCTCGCCGCTCGCACGCCAGCGCGATGACGACCCGCTTCTCACGGAGCGGTTTGAACTCTATATAAATTCCTTTGAAGTCGCAAACGCTTTTTCGGAACTCACCGATCCAGTGGAACAGGAAAAACGATTCCTTCATCAGGAAGAACTGCGCCGACAGGGCGAGACCGAAGCACACGCCATTGACCACGACTTCCTCACCGCACTTGAACACGGCATGCCGCCGACAGGCGGTCTGGGCATCGGCATTGACCGCCTCGTGATGATCTTCACCAATTCTACATCAATCCGCGATGTCATATTTTTCCCGCTCCTGCGACCGGTTGAATAACAAAAATTTCAGACGCGGATTTACGCAGATTTACACAGATTTAAAGTTAAGGAGCGTATTTTATCATGATCAAAACGCGCATAACAGAGATGCTCGGCATAAAATATCCCATCCTTCAGGGAGGTATGCAATGGCTATCGCGGGCGGAGATGGCGGCAGCGGTAGCGAATGCCGGCGGACTCGGCTTCGTCTCTGCGATGTCGTTTGCAACCGCCGACGAGTTGCGCGCAGAAATTCGCAGGGCGAGGGAAATGACCGACAAACCCATCGGCGTGAATGTCTCAATGCTGCCGATGATGATGCCGGGCGAGATGACGGACACTTACTTTTCTGTGATATTAGAAGAAGGCATACCGGTAGTTGAAACCTCCGGCAGGAATCCCGAGCCATACATACCGCGCTTGAAAGAGGCGGGAGTGAAAATTATACACAAAGTCCCCGCCGTGCGCTTTGCAAGGAAAGCGGAATCTGTCGGCGTGGATGCGGTAACAATCGTCGGCTTTGAGTGCGGCGGTCATCCGGGCATGGACGATGTGCCGTCACTGATATTGATCCCGAAGGCGGCGCAGACGCTGAAAATACCCATCATAGCCGCAGGCGGTTTCTGCGATGGCAGAGGACTCGTTGCTGCGCTTTCACTCGGCGCGGAAGCGATACTGATGGGGACACGCTTTATGGCGACCATGGAAAGCCCGATGCACGAGAACTTCAAGCAATGGCTTATCAGCGCACAGGAAACAGATACGATGCTGATAGAGCGTTCCATACGCAATGCGGCACGCGTGATCAGAAACGATGCTGCGAAAACTGTGGAGGCGATGGAGACTAAAGGGGCAACGCTGGATGAACTTCTTCCGATCATAAGCGGCAAGGTCGGACGCGATGCCTACCTGAGCGGCGACATCAATCTTGGCGTGATCGCCTGCGGGCAGGTGGCAGGCAGAATAAATGAAATAAAATCCGTCAAACAGGTCATTGACGACATCATCACCGAAGCCCACCAGATTCTCGGAAGGTTAAACAGAATAATAAAATCCTGAATCCAAGCGCAAAAAATCCTGATTTTTTCGGGGGACTCATTCCCCCTCTCACCCATTTTTCCCCTTTCCCCCTTGTATGAATAATCTGGATTAAGTATCATTAGACAGGAATTTCAAAATATTGCGGAGAAGTGAAGTGGTCTTTTATCGCCCGATGAGGAGCAACTCAGAATTGATGGATGTCGTTGAGCGTAGGCGTAATTACCTCGGGCTGAAACATTTTGACAAGCGGGTAATCAATGTGATGCGGCAGTTGGACAGAAAGGATTTCGCACCGCCCGGCATGGTTAATCCTTATGAAGATGAACCGTTTGCAATCGGGCACAATCAGACATGCTCGCAGCCGAGCATGGTTGCAGCGATGGCGACTATTCTTGACCTGCATCCCGGTCATAAAGTGCTTGAAATCGGCACCGGCAGCGGCTACAGCGCGGCGGTGGCAGCGAAACTCATTGAGCCGGGCGGCGAATTATTCACGATTGAAATTGTAGAAAATCTATCCGCTTTTGCCGAAC
>JBFMBQ010000256.1:0-12606 GCA_040755115.1 bacterium | reverse complement strand
GAGCGTTCGGGTTTCTTCTGCTGCTATCTGCCGCATCCTCTCTTCTGCGCCTGATGCATTTTCTGCAACTGAACATATTCTGCCTGATGCCTCATCATATCGCTCGGCGTAAAACCGTTGTAATATACGATGAACAACACTCCCGCGCTCCATCGCTGAAATATCTTCTTCAATATCCTCAGGATCACAAATGTTGAGAAGATACCTGGAAAACATAAAACTGAACGGGCACTTTACATAATTGTCTATCATCGTGGCGGAAAATTCATATCTGTCAGGGTTGAACCTGTCCCGCAGGTGCTGCCTGATGTCCTCACTGCACAGCATTCCCTCGTAAATTGAAAGCCCGCTGCCTTCTTCACGGATTTTCAGAACTGTCAGATTATGTAAAAGATTCCTAAATGAATCGGAAAGATACTCCATACCGGCGGGAAAAGTGAATTGTTCCTTCAATTTATCAAACTCTCCCGTTCTTATTCGTTCTGTAACAGATTTTGCCGCAGCCTGTTGAAGATTAAGCGGATGTATAATTCTCCGTTCCAGATTTTCCCTGACATCGCCGCACACTCTCTCCACTTCCTTCACAAAAACAGAAGGCAGTTGTTCCTTTTCACCGTCGCGCATCGGGTAAGTCAGATACAGACATTTGCGGGTATTGTAAAAAAGGGAACAGAAAAGCAGACGATCTTCCGATGTATCTGCACGGATCGTGCGCAAATTCAACTTTTCCCGCTCTGCGCGGCTCAAGAAAAGAGAGTTCCCGCGCCGCCGTGGAAACTCGCCATCCACAAGACCGCCCAAAAAAATATAATCAAATTCCTGCCCGCGCACATCAAGAATACCCATCACCTGAACTTTCCCCTCATCCCTCGCATTGGTTGTTATCATTTCACCTGCAAGCCCGGCACGAAGGTAATCAATCAAATCCTCGCAGCGCCACCTTTTTTCTCCGCCGGCGTGGATGACAGTAAGCGCATGCGTAACTTCATCAAGCACACTGTAGAACATTTCAAGTGAAAGTATGTTTCTGCGCCTGTCTTCAATTTCAATAGCCTCATCAGAACATAAAACCTGCTTTTCAATTCCGGTTCTGTATATGATTTTTCTGACCTCATCTCTAAACTCACAAGGGAACATCCAGTCTTGCAAGGGCGAGAGGAAATCAAAAAATCCCTTTAATAAATTTTCCACGCGGTTCAACCACGCCATTTTCTTCATCAGTTCCTGATTAAGCGCATCATCGTTCAGGTGCAATTCCTCATCATCCTCTGCATATCTTCCCCTCTCTGAAAGCGTTTTCTCTTTAAGGAATGCAATTTTTTCAAACCATTTCTGTTCGCCGCGAGGCGCCCTTCCGCCACGGATTCCAGCCGTTACCGCAACCGCATCCACATCGCCTGCGGTTGTTGCCAGCGCACTTTCTCCTCCTATTTGCGCCGTGTCTAAAAACGGCGACGACAGCGCACGAAATACATCCTCACGCCTGAAGGAGTGCGCTCCGCACTCAAGAACACCAAGTACCGAACTCACTACCGCCTGCACTAACGCAGGCTGACCGGGTGCAACTGAATATGGTATATTGGAGGAACGAAACACCTCGTCCACTATTGAGGCATACATCTCTGGCGCCGGAAAAACCACGGCGATGCGATCCGGTTGCACTGATTTGTCAATCATCAATGCCTTGATCTCCGATGCTATCGCTTCAACTTCTTCCACGCGGCTGTGCAATCCCCATATTCTTGAAAAATCATCTTTCTCAATACTGTCCCCCACAGAACGGTGATAATCAAAAAGTGCATCGCCCTGTAGGGCGCGATTTCCACACCGCGCGTGCGATGGGGCTGTCATCTGAAGCGATGCTTCCTGCCTCTTGAGCCACTCAAGGACATTCAAAGGCAAGCGATAGGTTTTTCCCGCTTTCGCAGCAGAAACCTGACCGTCACAAGGGATGTCAATTGACATAATTACTTCATCCGTCGTTGAGATAATGCTTTCAAGGACTTTCAACTGGAGCGCGGTGAAATCATAAAAGCCATCAACAATCAACAGTTGCAAATGTGGAAAGAAGCGCCGCATTCCATGTTCATTTATCAAACTGCCGATCATTTTCAACCTGTCTTCATCATCAAACATCCCAATCTTATCAAGACGGCGCTGATAGTCTTCAAACAACCCAGTTATTTCTTCATACCTCGGATTCACCGCCCCCCTGCTAAGGCGTGAAAATAGTTTTTTCAAATCCGCCGCCGAAAAAATGAGATCGTGCTTCAATTCCGAAAACAACGACGACAACGCCGCCGCCGTTCCTGCAAACCGCCCGGCATCCCTGAAATACTTCCATCTTCTCTCGCTGGACTTAAGCATGTCTTCTATAAGAACCTGCTTAACCCGCGATGGCAGCGCAGGAATTCTGCATCCCATCGTATATATTTGTGATGAAAGATTGTTCCATGTAAAAACCGCCCCTGAAGGGACTGCGTCCAAATACTTTAATGTTGTCCTTATAACCTGTTGCGCTTTTCTTCCTGTTGAAACAAGGTAAAGCGCTGAGTGCTCCAGTGATTGCACTTCCGCCTGATGCTTGAGCGCAGGCAAAAGATGATCACGAACAATCACTTCAGTCTTGTCGTGAGAGTGAAGACCGGTGTAAACCCTTATTGTTCCCATAAATCTTCTTGGGTAATTATAAATTTGAAAATTAAAATCGCAAAAGGAATAAAATGGGGTATGTAAATTTGAATCGCATGTGCCACCCCTAAACAAGTTTGGGGGTGGCACATCCGCATCAGCAATTAAATCACACTTCTGTGCACCAGTTTTTGTATTTTGGTACTTTTGCCTTGACCACTTGCATATATAATTCCTGAATCTTTTTCGTGATTGAGCCGAATTCGCCGTTGCCGATCACGCGGTGGTCAACGGAGGCGATGGCAGCCACCTGTGCACCCGTCCCGCAGAAGAAGAGTTCGTCCGCTGTGTAAAGTTCGGTGCGGTCAATCTTTCGTTCAAGCACCGTGAGTTTCAGTTCCTCGCAGGCAAGCGTGAGTATTGCATCGCGGGTGATGCCCTCAAGAATGTCTTCTGTCGTCGGCGATGTGGAAACGATACCGTTTTTAACAAGAAAAAGATTCATAGCGCTTCCTTCCGCAACATGACCGTCTGATGTGAGCACGATAGCCTCATCAAAACCGTTGCGCACAGCCTCGGTTTTTTGCAGCGCAGAGTTGACATAAGCCCCAGCGATCTTGCCGCGTGCGCTGATCATATTGTCGGAAATTCTGGGCCAGGAAGAAACGCACACATTAAGACCGCGCGTGGTATCAACATAATCGCCGAGCGGCATCGTGTAGATGAAAAACCCGGTCTCCATATCAATCAACTTCGGACTTATACGCAGTGAAGAAAAATAAGCGTAGGGGCGGATATAAACATCTTCACTGTAATTTTCACTGCGCAGAAGTTCCAGCGTGATGCGGCACATATCATCAACGGAGTGCGGGAGTTCAAGAAAGAGGATTTTACAGTTGTCCGCCATTCTTCTATAATGTTCTTTCATTCGGAAGACATACATCTTTTTTTCATCAGCGCACCAGTAGGCTCGGATACCTTCAAACACGGCGGTTCCGTAATGGATTGAATTCGTGCGTATATCAATTTTCGCTTCCGCGATGGGAACGATTTTTCCATTAAAGAAAGCATATTCAGGTTTTTCCATTTTGCGTTGCCCCTGTTATTTTTGAAAATTTTAACATTAATGTCCTGATAAAACAATTTTTCCCGCGAAGGACACTAAGATGAACACATTAAACTTCGTGCTCTTCACGGGTCATTTCTTCTTACTCGTCATTGTGAAAGAATCAATGGTTTTGCCATCTATTGTCTTTGCTTCAAGTTTTAATTTGCCACCGCTGACATTAATCACAGTGTAGTGATAAACACTCTCAGAGTATTTCGTCCACTCGCTGCGTCCTACCTCGTAGAGACTTGCGCCGCCGCCGCCTGTTATTACATACACTACATTTCCGATCAGGGCGCGTTCGTAAAAATGATCGTGTCCGTTGAAGACAATATTAACACCATACTTTTCAAAAACCCCTGAAAATAATTTTTGCAGATGGGGGTCGCTGCCGCGTTTTACGCTTGAACTGTAAGGCGGATGATGGAAAAAAACAAAAATAAAATCAGCGTCCTTGTTAGCCGCAAGGTCTTTTTTAAGCCACTTCATCTGATCGGGGTCCACACGGGAAGGCATGTTTGTATCAAGGGCGATGAAGTGCGAACCTGCGTAATCAAATGAATACCATCGCTCATTGTTAGGGAATGAAAAATAGTGAAAATAATTTTCGTGGTTTCCCTCATGATTGCCGAGAGCAACATAGTAAGGCGTTGTGTGCATGATGTCATCGGCGACGCGGAAAAACATATCCCAGCCGGGGAGTTCCTCACCCTTATTTACGATGTCGCCGGTGTTGAGGATGAGATCGGGTTTTTCAGATGTGATGCCGCCCATGATCTGACGATGGAAGAACTCGTTTGAGCGGCTGTCGCCGTAAGCAACGAAGCGGAAGTCTTCGCCCTTTGTTTTAGCCGTGCGAAATCGGTAGATCTTAGATTTGATCCCGTCTGTTTCAACCCAGTAGTCGTATTCGGTTGAGGGGGATAGTTTTTCCAGCAGCAGGCAGTGATGCGGCGATTTCTCTATTGTTTTTGCGGAAGATAATTGTGCCTCTTTATTGCCCGCAAGACTATAAAAGACAGTGCCTGATGACGGCGCATCGGTTTCCCAGCAGACTGTAATTTTAGAAATGGCGACATCCTGAAGGTAGGGACCTTTCAGAATTTTCACAGCAAAACAAAATTGGGCTGTGCATAGAAAAAGCAAAACCGATAAGACTGTGAAGACTCGTTTTCGTTTCATTTTTATCTCCTGTCAATGTAGGGGCACAATTTATTGTGCCCAAACGAAGTTCAAAATGAAATATGCGATAAATGTGTAGAAATTTACAGTTTACACAAATTGGCATAAATCTCTTTGCACGCATTGCGACTTTGTGCGAACTAAAGTGTGACAAAAAAGTTTAAAAATTGTGGCAAAATTGTTACAATGTGGTAAACTTAACACAAGTTAATTACATATAAAAACAGGTGTTTTTATAAAATGATGACCTTAAAAAGTTGGCAAAGTTTTTGTATAATATATTATTTACAGGAATATTGAATGTGGTATAATAAAAGTGGAATGAAATTCCTTAAATTATATATTGTCTTCATATTTGCATTCCTTTTTTCTTCACAAATATCTTTCGCTTATTACCTTTACGGTTCATTTCCTCACTGCACATGGCGTTCAGTTTCAGACTCCGGAAGTCAATTCAACAAGCCGCCGTATTCAGTCGGCATCGGCACATTATTGAACTACACACGCGATTTCACGCAGGGAACAGGTGTGCCCCCCCAGTTGAGCAACCTTGATATCATCCGCGATTATCCTTTCCCGGATGAATATGTTACTGTCAGACTGGCGGCACTGACAGACGGCGCAGCGAACGATTACCTGGAATCAACACCTCAGAAATTACTTTTTGGCGAGATCGCTTACTCTCTTGACAGTGGAAACACATGGAATTCCAATTTCACTTACATAAAAGGCTACAGCAGTTATCCGGGCATCCCGATGGATTATTTCACAAGCGAACGTCTGAAGGTAAAAAATTCAGGCAGTATTATAAACAGAATCTATGAATCTACTTTGAGACCATGGGGCGTATCGCATCTGTCATCAGCGTGGATATCGGGGGAACCCGCTCCGGAACGCGCCTGGTCAGCGGCAGTGCCTGCCTGGTATGTTGCCTTCCCATCTCCTTATGATGGTTATGTCAGCGGAACCTGTCCGGGGGGAATAATCTACAACGGCAACTGCTGTCCGTGGGGTTTGGGATGCCCCGTTTATGACACATATCCTGAAAACAACGGACCGGGGGCGTGGGCAGGTCCATCTTGCAGCAAAGGCGGCACTGACTGCAATGTGCCGGGCTATCCTGAAGGCGGCGGCGACATCCTTGACAACTTTCCAGCGATTGACCCCATACCCGGCACTGATTACCCCAATGTCCCCGGCGAACCCATCGTGCGCGTCAACGGCGTGCCCGGCATCTCATGCGATATTTACAACGGCGCAAATGTGAATGCACCGGGAGCGCCGGCACATCCACTGTGCAACACTACAACGGATCCTGAGGATGCTATATACGAATCCTACGGGATCAAAGGCTACCAGATAAATCCCGCTCAGGGAAGTGCGAAGTTTAAGAAAGCGCTCGGCAATCTGGATGTAGTTGATGCCATTTACTACCACGGCAAAAGAGAAATGTGGACGACGAAACTTGACCTGACCACAGCGCCACTGACCGCCGTAAACTCTGTGGGATCAAACTTCATACTTCATCCCCGTGTTTATGACACCTGCGGCAACACCGCCTCCGGCGCACAGGTAACCAACACAATTCAACCTGTCTGGCCTCCGAACGCCGGCAACGAGCAACTGACATATCTCATGGGCGGCAACGATTCAGACTGGGATATGGTCCCCACAGACCTTGACCCCACTATATCAATGGTAGATGACTATCTTAAAACCCAATGTTCTGCCACAGACACGCTGTGCCCCTTCCCCAGACCGGAAGGCTGGATACCTGTCGCATGTCCCGGCGACCCAGGCTGCGAGTGCTGCTATAATGAGTGCGCCCCTACTGTTTGCAATTACAATGCCGGCTATAATTCCTGTGCCTGCACCGGCGACTGCGGCAACCCACCCGGCTGCGGCGCCGGAGATGAGAATGCCGCTACCAGTCCTGATAACGGGCTTGCCGAGATACAGGAATTCAAAATCAGCCACTCCGTCTCAAATCTTTATCTGAAAGTCCAAACCCAGGCGGATATCACCTTCGGCTGCTACGGCAGTTGGTATCCGATCGTCGGCTGCGATGAGTGGAATTTCGGGACGAATGAGGCGCATAAGTTCAACGGCTACACATTTTCAATAGTCAACAACCGCACCATAGCGGCATATTACCTCATTATTGTGCCGCCTATACCCATTTACGGACCATTTATGATATTTCTTGACATTGAGTTGTTGAAGTCGGGCGGACTCAGCGGCGATGTGGCAATTGAAGACCTGATGTGTAATTCCTGTCAACTTTATCCCGATTCTGCCGACGCAATGGGCAGAGAGTTGTATGTGGAATTAGGGCGTGAGGGAACGGTTGGTGACCCCGGAAGCGATCCTTTCACATCTTATGTTCTTACCCTTGGCTTGCACAGTCTTGATTTTGATGATCTTCTTGATAAGATACAGATGAAAAATTTCAGCCTTGGTGCACTCGCTACCGACATAAGCCCGGCGATCAACTATTATATCGGCGGTCCGATCTCCAGAAGCACGGTTGAGGTTCGCAACGATACGACACCGCCGAAAGTGCCAACCGTTGAGGCATGTCTTGGAAGTTGCGATGATTACGATCCTATGGCGCGTAAAGTGGAAGTGAGATGGGATGAAGTTTTATTTAACAACGATGCCATCAATTCCGATCTCACCGACCTCGGCGGTTACAAACTCTATATGTCGCGCGGTCCTCAAACTATCTTCAGCCATTATTACACATTTTGTGGTCAGGTAGGTGAATCATCATTCAGTCCAGCCGAGACGGCAAACTGTAATGCACAGACACCTTACAGCCTTGACCGCAATGACCCTGCAAGCGACGAGCCGTATCTCCCTAACGGCACACGATTCCCGTTGCCCTTTGATGCGGAAGCATCCGAGACAGGCTTTGGCTTCCCGGGAGAACCCGTCTCCTGCTTCATTGATACCGATTGCGACATCGTCGGGGACAACAGAGATAACGACACGGATGGAGATGTTGACGAGGGATGTTTCTCTGGCGCCACCACAACACTGCCGGTAACACTGCATAACTGCACTGACGATACAGTGTCAGATGGCGAAATGCTGAAAGAAGACGGACAGGAATACTGGTTCAAGGCTGTCGCTTATGATCGCCCGAACGGGAACTCCAGCACATGGAGCAACATCGCAAAAGTAAAGATACTGCGCAATACAACGCCGCCGAGCGTAACTAACCTCCAGTCAATCTACGCAATGCGGCAGGGTCGATCTATAAAAGTCGTGTGGGAAACAAACAAAGAATCTGATATGGGCGGCTATGCGGTTTACCGCTGCCCCGCAAGCCCAATCGCCGCCGTAAGACTGACCGAACAAGGCGGACTGGCATTATCTAACTATTGCGCAAATGACAGCAATTACCGCCGCGTTAACCAGACAATGCTCTCAAGTCCATCCAACTATTTCATTGATTACGGCACCGGTTATTATGAAGGCAGTTGCCCGGGCTGTGCTGCTGATGAAGACGGCGATGCCGCCACCTACGAATGGTTTGACTGCACAAATACAGACCCGAGCAATGAAGATTTGATGTATTGCGGCAACATCGCCACAGATACATGGACAGTCGGCAATCCGCTTACTCTATATCCGGCATCAGACACATTTCGCCCCGTCCAGTTCTACAACGGACTTGTTGATGGATATGTATATTATTACAAGATGCGCGCTGTTGACCGTCCTTACGCTGGCGACGGCACGAACGACCCCGGCACCTGCGACGCAGGACAGACACCTTATGACCCTATAACCAAACAGGGTTGTGTAAACCCGATCTCAGACAGGACATGCACCGATGATACCGTCAGAAACGACTGGTCAAAAGGCGGCAATTGCAGTGATATGTCTCCAGCAGTAAACGACAATCCAAGAACAACACCAGATCCGGAGACCCCGTCAGACACACAGCCGCCGAACAAACCAACAGGCATAAGTTCCAGTTTGAACACAGACGGCACTTCCGTAACTCTCAACTGGAACTCATATACCGATCTGTCATCATCTGCTTATGATATTACCTTTGACCATTCTAATGTGTATCGCTCCGCGGTTGAGAACGGCATATTTGCCTGTGTGCGCGGCACATGCGAAAACACACCTATGGCGGACGGCTGCGAATGCGCCGCCGATGGCGATTGCGATACAGGGCGGGTGTGCGACTTCGGAGTAAAAATCTGCACCGACCCGCCGAACTATACCATCACACCCCAAACAAGCGGCTGCACCTCCACTCCCTACAACGACGGCTGCATGTGTTCCGCCGATTCCGACTGCAATACAGGCAGATACTGCACCTATCCGACAAGAGTTTGCAAAGACCCCTTAACAACCATCAATAACCCCGCTGATAATGACTATACCGACAACGACGGCGACGGCACGATTGATGAGGAAGTCAGCGACAGCGTTGATAATGATAACGATGGTTTGATTGATGAGGACGCGGCATCAAGCATCACTACCGCCGGATTGTGCCCGCCGCCGACACTGACCGCCACAGGCTGGCAATACGATGAATCTAAAGCGGAAAGAATTACAAGCAATTCCTATACCGACCGCTACCTCATAACTGATAAGACATACTTTTATCGCATTTCCAGCGTTGACAATTCGGTATATGACAGGACAGACGATGATCTGACATCACCGAACGAGGGTAAGCGATCTGACATAATCGTCATAACACCACGCGATACAGAGCCGCCCGCCAAGGTTACCGGCACATGTCAGGACCCTGATACTTCCGCCTTTGAACCTTGCGCGGAAGTCCGCGACGATATTTCACCGAGCGACCTCACAGGCAATCAACTTACTATATCCTGGCTCACCAACACCGAGGAAGACCTGTTAGGCTACTATGTATATCGCGCCGAAGACACCAACAAAACGGGTAATGATCCCTCAACAAGCAAATATTTGAAACTTACCGAGACACCAATATCACAGCCTTCTGCCACCACAACCGTCTATTTCAAAGACGACGCAGTGCAGAACGATGTTGATTACTACTACGCTGTAACCGCACTTGACACGCACTATAATGAGAGCACCTTCTCCGAAATAGCCGGACCGGCAGAACCCGGTGACAGCACTCCACTGAGTGAACCGCCTGAATGGCGCGCAAACTACACAGACAACACCAACTGCACCCGTGCGCGCCCCACTAACTGCACTACAACTGTTATCAGCACCTGTGATGAAGGCAGCGTGGCGCAATACGGCGGCGGCGGCGCCCTGAAGATTACATGGGCGCCTTACGACCAGACTGTATGCAATCCCACAAGCATTGAAAACGGCGACTTCGCCTACTTCAACCTGTACCGAAGCGACGATGCAATCTGTAACATCACAACGAACACAAACTGCACTCCCGGAACCGATTGCCTCATCGCAACTGACCTGGCAGATGCAGAATACATAGACGATGATGTAACAAACGGCACAACTTATTATTATTGCATATCCGCCGTTGACACATCAGGCAACGAAAGCACCGTATCGGAAGTGAAATACGGCATCCCCAAAGATGCCGTGCCGCCCGAAGTTCCATCCGGACTTGCCGCAACACCGCTTGCCGGCGGCGATGTCGGTCTCGGCTGGTTCAAAAACGACGATACCGATACCGCTGGCTATGTTATCTACCGCAGCACAAGTTCATCAGAAGGCACTTTTACCCGCCTCACACTCAGCCCGACCGCGACAGGATACACCATAATTGATCCAGACGGCGTCCCGGATTCAGACGATGAAATCCCGGCGATCAATATAACCAATTACACCGATGAATATAACCTCATTGTCGGCGTAACTTATTATTACAAGATTACCGCAATTGATGACGCAGGCAACGAGAGCGCAAAAACTGAAGCGGTCTCCGTTGTCCCCGCCGATATTGACACCGCGGCTCCCACGCAAGTAACAGAAATGTGGGCACGACCGGGATTCAATGTCGGCGAAACAAACACAGCGAACAGCCTTGATGATGACGCCGACGGCTTCATAGACGATACCTCACTTCTGTCAAAAAATGTGGAATTGCACTGGACTGTTATCCCGGTTCCTGATTTGACATCTTACAATGTCTATCGTCTTGACCCGGCAAAGAAGACAAACTGCACTTGCGATAAAGACGGCGACCCCTCGTGCGACACATCACAGACAGGCGCCACCTGCGATGAGGACGATTCCACAGGCGATTGCGACACCGACGGCTACATAAATGCCACTGACCCCTGTCTCTGCACACCGCACAGCCCCAATACGCAGCCGTTCGGCACTTATAACGCGATAAAGACACTTGATAAAGGCACCGCCTGCCCCGCCTCCCACGCCCGCCCATCAGGCACTATATCGGAAAATACCTGCATCTACCGCGATACCAATCAGGGACAGGGTTTGTGCAACGGTTCGCGCTACTGGTATCTCGTTACAGGCGTTGACACCACTGGTAATGAGGGAACTCTTGATCCCAACATCGCGCAGGAAGCGACACCGGAAGAGAGGAAATGCACAGCACCGCCTGATAAACCAGCACAACCGCTGATCTATGCTCCGACAGGCGGAGGCAAATTATCTATCCGATTCAAGGAAAACGATTACACACTCTCCCAGAACGAAAGTGTTACAGGTTACATCATCTACCGCGACACAAATCTTCAGGGAAAATATATGACCCAGTTCACGCTTAACGGCAGGGAAAATCAATTGACACACTGCGACACCGCTGATGCCAGCCCCTGCTACTGCAATGTCGCAGACAGCACATACGCCTGCTATCTGGACATCAGCGTTGAAAACAACAAGAATTACTTTTATAAGGTCGCCGCCTTTGACGAATGCGGCAACATCAGTGAGTTGTCAGTGGTCAATAGAGGCACGCCTCTTGATTCCGAAGCCCCGCAGAATGCAACAAACTTACTCGTGCAGCCTACAACCACGAGCGCAAATTCACTCGTTATAACATGGTCATCCTACACCCTCCAGCAAGACCCTTCCTTCGCTGGTTTCCGCCTCTACCGCGCATCCGCTGCATCCGGCACCTTTGTCATAATTGACCCCGTCCCAACAACCTCTGCTGTGGAACTTATTAAAGGTTCTTCTTACATTGACACCAACCTCATCGCAGGCGAGACCTATTGCTATGAACTTAAAACAGTTGATATAAATAACCAGACCAGTTCAGGCACAATCGCATGCGGCATCCCAGGCTCGGACATCAACGCCCCGCCGGCGCCCACAAGCCTCATTGCAATACCAGGCGACAAAAAAGTAACGCTGGAGTGGGATGCTGTATCCTCTCCTGATCTCGCAGGCTACAATGTCTATCGTTCCACGGAAATGAACGGAACCTACACGAAGATTACCGCCGTTACCTATCCAAAACATAACGATACCGGACTCACAAACGGTGCGATTTACTGGTATTATGTAACCGCCTTTGACAATGCGAGCACACCTAACGAGAGCCTGCCGTCCCGAAAAATCAGCGCCACGCCCGGCAGCGGCGGCTTCCAGAAATCTACATCCCGCGGCTGGAATCTTATTGCCTTACCAATAGGCGCAAACAAGACCGCCGGCAAAATCGCCACAACCAACGGTGCAGGTTCATCTGAAAAGGTCTTCTATCAAGACCCGGAAAC